>JAWWPH010000330.1:0-3667 GCA_033850875.1 Nocardioidaceae bacterium
GTCGTGCGTTATGGCGTCAACATGGCCTTCTCGCAGCCGTCCTCCTTGTTCGTGAACATGTCGTAGCCTCTCGGAGCTTCGGCAAGCGGCAGCCGGTGCGTGATGATGCGCAGCGGGTTGAGCTCGCCGCGCTCGACCCGTTCGAGCAGCGGTCGAATGTAGCTTGTGGCCACGGGTGGACTTCCATGCGGGGACAGTCGAGGTCACGGGCGCTACGAGTCAGGCTCCCCCAAGCCACCGCGACAGCGGGCGCCCTAGTCAGTGGATACCACCGCCAGAGCGTCCGGTCAGGCGTCTGAGCCAAGGGTCGACCGCGGTCAACCACTTTGCCGGGTCGCTGACGTGCGGGTAATGACCGCCAGCACCGAGCACGACCGACTGCCAGGCCGGGTGAGCGCCAGCTGCGGCTAATACGAAGTCAAGCGGCACATAGTGATCGTCGGCCGCATGCACGATCAGCACCGGCGACGTGACCGCGTCGGTCTTCGCACGGAACTCTGACGGATGTGCGGCGGTGCGGACCAGATATCCGAGTCCTCGGACACCACCTGCCTGGGGGTCGACGACCCGGTTGGCTCGTCTCTGGCGCAGGAAGGCCACGCGATGGGTCACATAATCAGAGAGCGCGGCGGATAGCGACCTGCCGTTGAGCGCGGGCGGGAAGAACGGGCTGGATGCGACGACCCCCCGGATGGCCGTGCCACGCTCCGCGGCCATCACCAAGGCGATGATCGCTCCCATCGAGTGACCCACCACGATCGCTCCGTCGGGGGTAGCTGCTGCGGCGATCCGTTGCGCACGCTTCACATCACGCGGAAGTTCTGGAGTGACCACCTTTCCGAACTCCGCCAGGGAGCCCCGCACACCGTCCCAGTCCGAAGGAGATCTACTCAGCCCGTGTAGACAGACAAGCACTTGCGCCACTGACCGAATCTACGCTGGTGCGGTCCCCAGCGATGGTCTGAATACGCCTCGACTCGTCGGGTAGCGGTCGGCCAGTCCAACAAGGTGCTTGGAGCCACATCTGTCGGCCGCGTGTCGACGACACGCTGTGCGGCAGCTGGCTGAGGACAAGGTTCCACGTCCTGCGTGGGAGGCCCGGTTATGCGTCGGGGATGTATCAGTGGTCGAGATCGGCCAAGGCGGCACCGATGGTGTCGATGGTCTCGGCGGTGATGGGATCCAGGACGAGCTGTAGGTGCGTGGCCCCGGCGTCGGCAAGCCCCCGTACGTGCTCGGCGAGGCTATCCGGGGTGACCACGCTGACCCGCGCGTCGTAGCTGTCACCCATCAGCCGGCCCTTCCCGCCCGGGAGCGTGACCAGTACTGCAGCCGTCGCCTCGACGCGGCGCCCCTCGGGCATGGCCGCGTCGACCTCGGCCTTGATCTCCGAAAACCGGGTGACGGAGTTCTCGTACGTGCTCCACCACACGTTCCAGGAGTCGACGACCGGCAGCGAGATGCGCAGCATCCGCGGAGCGTTGGATCCCACCATGATCGGCGGCCCTGCCTCCCGCACCGGGCGGGGGTCCAGCACGCAGTCGTCGACGTCGAAGAACTGGCCGTGAAACGTTGTCCGCCCTGTTCGCAGTAGCGGCGCGATGATCGCCAGAGCCTCCTCGAAGCGCGACACCCGCCGGTCATAGGGAAAGCCGAAGGCGTCATACTCGCGTCGGTTCCAGCCCGCACCGAGGCCCAGAATGAGCCTGCCTTGCGAGATCGCGTCGACCGTGGCGGCCTGCTTGGCCAGCATCGCGGGTGCGTGGAAGCTCGTCGACGCAACCAGAGGTCCGATCTCCACCCGCTGCGTGACGGCCGCGATCGCCGCCAGGGTCGTCCACGCCTCATAGGGCCCCCGGGTCGACCCGTCCGGCAGGTCGTAGATCAGGTGGTCGCCCACCCAGACCGAGTCGTAGCCGGCCTCCTCCGCTCGCAGCGCCATGTCCAGATACTCGGGCCACGGCACGAACCTCTCCACCTCGGGCAGCTGAACACCGACCTTGCATGGGCGCGTCATGCGGCAACTCTATGGACCCCGACGCTCCCACGACGTCCCAGCCATCCCGCCCAGCGGCCTGCTCTGCCGCGGCTGGTCCTTCCACCGCCTCTCACGTCCTATCGAAGCTGTTGACTGCCGATGAACGGACGCCGCGGCCGAGCCATGCCTCATGATGTCGAGGTGCCCACGCCCGAGATCGCCATGTTCGGACACCGGGTAGCCAGCGTTCTGGCTCGGACGCTCGGGGACCAGCTGGTCGGTGTCTACTTCGTGGGCTCGGTGGCCCTCGGCGGTTACGTATCAGGTGAGAGCGACGTCGACATCGCCGCTGTCTGCGAGTCAGCATTGAACGAGAGGCAGAAGCGCACCGTCGCGGCTGCCATCGTTGATCTGGCCACGGTCTGCCCGGCTCGCGGCATCGAGTTCACTGTGTATCGGAGCGATGTTGCTGGCTCGGCTCCGAAGGGCGCCGACTTCGAGGTCAATGCCAACGGGGGCCTACGCATGCCCGTCGCGGTGCATCTCGATGCCACTACAGAAAAGAGCTTCTGGTATGTACTGGATCGGGCCATCGCTTCCAGGTCGGGGCTGGTGATCAGCGGTCCGCCGCCGCGCACCGTCTTCCATGATGTGCCTCGCCGAACACTCTTGGAGGCGATGTCAGAGTCGATGATGTGGCATCGCGCCCACGAGAAGGCGACCCTCTACTCGGTGCTCAATGCGTGTCGCGCCTGGCGGTTCGCTGAGGAGGACATTCTGGGATCGAAGTTGGAGGGTGCCACGTGGGCTCGAGGTCGCTGGCCGAACACCGAGGTGATCGACGCGGCGGTGGCACTTCGGCGAGGGGAGGCTGCGGCGCTCGATGAGGTGGCGGTCGACGTGCTCCTCGCGGCGGCCCTGCGTCGTGTGAGTGAGGCTGCGTCTTCGTGATCTTCAGCGGCGCATACATCCGATTGCCCAGGCAGGCACAGGCGCGGTGGGACTCCGCGTCGCGGCCGCCGCGGTCCGGTCGATCGAGCGGAGCCGACGCTGGCCAACCGTGCTACCTGCCCTCGTCCACCCAGACGATGATGTCGCCGGGTTGGCAGTCCAGTTCGCGACACACCGCGTCCAATGTGGACAGTCGCACCGCCTTGGCCTTGCCGGTCTTGAGGATCGAAAGATTGGGAACGGTGATCCCGACGCGGTCTGCGAGTTCGGTCAAGGTCATCTTGCGCTCGAGCAGCATGCGGTCCAGGTGGATCTCGATCGCCATCAGACCGTCAGTTTCTGTTCCTCAGCGAGGTCAGCGCCGTGACGGAACAGTTCGGCGAGCAGGACCAGCAGCAGCCCGAAGGAGACCACCGTCCAACTCGGCCCGCCTGGCTCCATCGAGCCCAACGAGAGTTGTGGTCCAGGGCCGATCACGACCGCGGAATAGTCGTTCGCCTTCGGGCTGAAGAAGAGCCACAGCAGTGGTTCGAGGAACTCCCAGCCGACCATCGTCCAGGCGATGATGCGCAGGCGACGGACCATGGGGTCGGAAAAACCCTGGCCACCCGAGGCCGCCCGGAGCAACAGCCACAGCTGAGAGAGCAGGAATGCCAGCACCAACAGGGCCAGCACCTGCATGCCGTACAGGGATGCCATGAGCGAGTTCCAACCGGGCTTCGCATCCAGGAACAGTTG
>JAWWPH010000336.1:0-2958 GCA_033850875.1 Nocardioidaceae bacterium
CGAAAGTACTTGCCTCGGCTTTGGGCGTGATGTCGCCCCAATTGCAGCGAAATGCAGCACACTGAGACGCCTATGCGTGTGAGCCCTTCGGCACCGCAGGTGCGGCGCTAGGTGAGCAGTTGCGATCGCATAATCAGCCCGTCGCTGACCCGATAGACGACGGCAGCGTGCATGTCGGTGGGGAACCCTTCGAAGACGAAGCCCGAGGCTTCCTCCTCGTCAACGACCCAGTCTCCGATGCTGATGCGGTTCGGGATGTTGACGTGCAGATCCGGGCTCTGCGCAAAGAGTTTGGCATACAGAGCGTTGATGGCGTTGATTCCCTCTACCATCACGTTTCCGTCAGGCCCGACGACCGTGGCCTCCGGGTGATAGCAGGCCGTGAATGCCGCCGCGTCTCGGGCGTTGAACGCATCGACTTGTGCTTGAACAGCCTCGACCGGGGAGCTCATCTCGACAGCAGAGCACATCGACGCAGAGAGGTCAACTTTGCCGCGGAGGTTCAAGTCCTCTTAGGCCCACCTACGGCACCGGCCGCTGAGCAGCGCGAACGCCGGTTACAGCCTCTCAACCACTGCCATCATTCGCTCGATTCCTGACCGAGTAACCAACGACGCGACTGTGCACGTTCGCCCCCGCGCGACCGGACTGCAGCGAAGCGCGGCGAGGGGCAGGCCAACATCTCGCCGCGTCCCCAGCCCACACCGCCGGCGGGATAACGCTGTCCTGGCCATGAATACGCAACTAATGGTTGCGCTAAGGCGCGTGCAGCGATACAGTGCTGCGCAACCAAACATTGCAGGAGGATCCATGCAGAGTCAAAATCTTCGCCAAGACGTCGAGCTGGGCAGCATCGAGCGTGAACTCTTCATCGACGCACCACCAGAGGTCGTCTTCGAGGTGATCAGTGACCCTCGACATGTCGCCGAATGGTGGGCAGACGCCGCCACCTTTCAAGCAGTGCCCGGATCGACGGGCATGATCTCCTTCGGCACCGTCGACGATGGCGGGAAGGTCGTCACCCTCACCGTGGTGGAGGCCGTGCGGCCGAAGACGTTCTCGTTCCGCTGGACCCATGATGCAGAGGAAGCAGCAGACGTCGGCAACTCACTTCTCGTCACCTTCGAGCTGGTTCCATCCGGCACCGGCACAGTGCTGAAGTTCATCGAGACCGGGTTCCGCGAGATGGGCTGGGAGGCCGCGGTACTCGAGGCCACCTACCTCGATCACGTCACCGGATGGAAGCACTTCCTTCCCCGGCTCGTGTCGTACGCCGAGTCGTTGGGGAATCGGCCATGAAGGATGCAGCGAACCACATCGACGACGACCTGTGGTCGGCGATCGGCGACCCGACCCGGCGTCGGATGCTCGACATGCTGTTGACAAACGGAGGCGGCACAGCCACCTCCCTCAGCGAGCAACTGCCGGTCAGTCGGCAAGCGGTCGCCAAGCATCTCGGTGTCCTCGATCGCACCGGTCTCGCGCATGGCGTCGCCGCTGGTCGCGAACGTCGCTACGAGATCGACGAGGCGCAGTTCGCACGCGCGGTCGCCCAGCTCAACGCGGTCGGCAGTGCTTGGGACTCCCGACTCGCCCGTATCAAACGGATCGCAGAGACGATCCAACGCTCCCAGCAGCAGTCATCAGATCACACCTACACGAGGAGAACGGACCATGGTTGACATCTTGCACCGGGTCGCTGTCGAGAAGACGGCGCCCGAAGAGCTTTACCGAGCCCTCACGACCATCGACGGCCTAGCCGGCTGGTGGACCACCGACACCAAGGGCGATGCTGGTGTCGGCGGCGTGATCGAGTTCCGCTTCCCGCCGGGCGGCTTCGACATGTTGGTGATCGAGAGCTCACCGGGAGACCACGTGAGGTGGGAGGTCGTGGCAGGACCGGATGAGTGGATCGGCACGAACGTCGACTGGCAGCTGCAGCAGGACGGCGACTGGACCGTCGTGATGTTCAAGCACGAAGGATGGGCCGAGCCTGTCGAATTCATGCATCACTGCAGCACGAAGTGGGCGACGTACCTGATGAGCCTGAAGGCCCTGCACGAGATGGGGACCGGCGCGCCATCGCCAGGCGACGTGCGCATTGCGTACCCGGACTGAGGCGAGCCCGGCGACGCTTCTGTCGCTCCAGCCTGCCATCCGCAGCACTGAAAACCCGTCGCCACCCGGTGGAGCCGGTTCTATGGTGCACGGGTGGCGTCGAGGCTGGAAGCGGTGAACTTTGACGTGGCCGACGGGCCCGCGGTGGCGGAGTTCTGGGCCGCGTTGCTCCACCGCGAGGTTCTTGCGGAGCCCAGCGGCGCGTTGGTCGTGGGTGACGAGACGCAGGTCGGGCTGCGCTTCGTCACCTCAGTCACCGGCCAGGTCGGCCAGCACCGGTTGCACCTACACCTGACCAGCACCAGCCTCGAGGACCAGCAGCGCACCGTTGCGACGGCGCTGCGCCTGGGTGGTCGCCACCTTGACGTCGGACAAGCGCCCGACGACGACTTCGTGGTGCTGGCTGACCCGGGCGGCAATCCGCTGTGCGTGATCGAGCCAGGCAACAGCTTCCTCGCCGGCACCGGCGATCTGGGCGAGGTCACCTGTGACGGGACACGAAACGTAGGACTGTTCTGGCGCGACGCGCTGGACTGGCCCCTCGTGTGGGACGAGAACGAGGAGACCGCGGTCCAATCGCCGTGTGGCGGAACCAAGGTCTCGTGGGGCGGCCCACCGGTCGGACCCAAACACGGACGGAACCGGCAGCGCTTCGATGTGGTGACCGCTGACCCGCGCAGCGAGGCGGAACGACTCGTCTCGCTCGGCGCCGCCCTTCTCGCTGATCTGGCTGACGACGTCGAGCTGGCCGACCCGGACGGGAACGAGTTCGGCTTGCATACAGGCTGAGCATCGACATCGCGACCCTCGGCCCGGTTTCCCTGTCGCGATCCGGCCCTC
>JAWWPH010000353.1:0-6271 GCA_033850875.1 Nocardioidaceae bacterium
TCGTTAACGCCGGCGAGATCATCGTGCGCCAGCGCGGCACACACTTCCACCCCGGCACGAACGTCGGCCGCGGTGGCGATGACACGCTGTTCGCGCTCGTCGCCGGAAACGTCGAGTTCGGCACCAGCCGGGGCCGTCGGGTCATCAACATCGTTCCGACAGCTGCCTGACGGGCACCACAGCAGTACACCGGGGGCAAGCCGGCCACGCCTCGTGGCTCCCGCGTGAAGATCCGACCATGAGCGCAGGTACGCCCGCGCGGTCGGATCCACCCGGTGAGGAGCCCGAGGAGGTGGCCTGATGGCGGTGCCGACATTCGTCGACCGCGTGGTCCTGCACGTCGCCGGCGGCAAGGGCGGGAACGGCGTCGCGTCGGTCCACCGGGAGAAGTTCAAGCCGCTCGGCGGCCCGGACGGTGGCAACGGCGGAAACGGCGGCGACGTCGTGCTGCGCGTCGACCCCGACGTGACGACGCTCGTCGACTACCACCACGAGTCGTCACGCCGGGCGACCAACGGCAGACCGGGTCAGGGCGACCACCGCTCGGGTGCCAACGGCGAGTCCCTCGTACTGCCCGTGCCCGACGGCACCATCGTCTCGACGCCGAAGGGCGAGGTCCTCGCCGATCTCGTCGGGGCGGGTGCCGAGATGATCGTCGCCGCCGGCGGACGTGGGGGACTGGGCAACGCTGCCCTGGCGAGCAAGGCCAGGAAGGCGCCGGGTTTCGCTCTGCTCGGCGAGACAGGTGACGAGCGGACCGTCGTACTCGAGCTCAAGGTCGTCGCCGACGTGGGGCTCGTCGGCTTTCCCAGCGCCGGGAAGTCGAGCCTGGTGGCGGCCGTGTCGCGGGCCCGCCCGAAGATCGCCGACTACCCGTTCACCACCCTCGTGCCGAGCCTCGGCGTCGTGACCGCGGGAGACACCACGTACACCGTCGCCGACGTGCCGGGGCTGATCGAGGGCGCCAGCTCCGGTCGCGGCCTCGGGCACGACTTCCTTCGCCACATCGAGCGCTGTGCGGCGCTGTGCCACGTCATCGACTGCGCGACGATCGAGCCCGGTCGCGACCCGGTCAGCGACCTCGAGGTGCTCGAGCGTGAGCTGGCGTCGTACGGCGGGCTCTCCGACCGTCCGCGACTCGTCGCTTTGAACAAGATCGACGTACCGGACGCGCGTGACCTCGCCGACATGGTGGCCCCGGAGCTCCGCGACCGGGGGTACTCCGTGTACCCGATCTCCGCGGCCACCCGCGAGGGCCTGCGGGAGCTGACGTACGCGATGGCCGAGATCGTCGACGCCGCCCGCAAGGCATCGGCCGAGGAGGTCCCGATCCGGATCGTGCTGCGGCCGCAGGGCGGTGCCGACGACGACTTCGTGATCGAGAATGTCGACGGTGCCTGGCACGTACGCGGCAAGAAGCCGCAGCGGTGGATCCGGCAGACCGACTTCTGCAACGACGAGGCCGTCGGTTACCTCGCCGATCGACTCAACCGGCTCGGCGTGGAGGAGCGGCTCACCGCGCTCGGCGCGCAGATCGGCGACGACGTGGTGATCGGCGACGACGACAATGCCGTGGTCTTCGAGTTCGACCCGCAGGTGCAGGCGGGTGCGGAGACCTTGCTCGGCCGTCGCGGACGGGACCTGCGGCTCGAGGGTCGATGACCTTCTCCGGTACTGAGGCGCTCGCCTCGGCGAAACGCCTGGTGGTGAAGGTCGGGTCGTCGTCGCTGACGACGGCCGGCGGCGGGATCGACGAGGCACGGCTGCGCGCGCTCGTGGACGAGCTCGCCGCGGCCCGCCACCGTGGCGCCGAGATCGTCCTGGTGTCGTCGGGCGCCATCGCCGCCGGCCTCGCACCGCTCGGCCTGAAGCAGCGACCTCGCGACCTCGCGCGCCAGCAGGCGGCCGCCAGCGTCGGTCAGGGCCTGTTGATCCATCGCTACACCGACGCGTTCGCCGTGCATGACGTACGCGTCGGCCAGGTGCTCCTCACGGTGGACGACGTGACCCGGCGCGGTCACTACCGCAACGCCTACCGGACGTTCGCGAAGCTGCTCGAGCTCGGTGTCACGCCCATCGTCAACGAGAACGACACCGTCGCGACGACGGAGATCCGCTTCGGCGACAACGACCGGCTCGCGGCGCTGGTGTCCCACCTCGTCCACGCCGACGCCCTCGTCCTGCTCTCCGACGTCGACGGTGTGTACGACCGGGACCCGCGCCGAGCCGGGGCGACCCGGATCGGGGTGGTCCAGGGCGGCGATGCCTCCGCCGGTATCGAGGTATCGGCAGCCGGCGGGCTCGGTACCGGTGGCATGGCAACCAAGCTGGAGGCGGCGCGAATAGCCACCGGGGCTGGAATTCCTGCTCTGGTGGCACGCGCGGACCAGATCGGCGCCGTCCTCGCCGGGAAGTCGGTCGGGACCTGGTTCGCCCCGACGGGCAAGCGGCGGGCCACCCGGTTGCTCTGGCTGGCTCACGCGACCCAGTCGCAGGGGCAGCTGGTGCTCGACGCCGGCGCTGTCACGGCTGTCACCACCCGGGGGACCTCCCTCCTCCCAGCGGGCGTGGTCGCCGTACATGGGACTTTCCATGCCGGCGAGCCCGTCGACCTTGTCGACGAGGCGGGAGTCGCGATCGCGCGAGGACTCGTCAACTACGACGCCGACGAGGTGCCTGCGCTGCTGGGGCGCCGAACCCGTGACCTGAGCGCCGAGCGCGGCGACTCCTACGAGCGCGAGCTCGTCCACCGCGACGACCTGGTGCTGCTGATCTGACCGTCACGGCGTCGGTCAAGGCTGTGCATTCCGCGGTTCGTCACCCCGCCCGGCGGTGATGCCCCACACTGGACTTCGGCAACCCCCTGAGCAGGAGCTTCTTCGTGCAGCACGTACCACGTCTTTGGCATATCACCGTAACGGTCGGCGGCGACGCGCATCCTCTGGGTGACACGCACGCAGCGCTCACCCGGCTGCAGGCGGAGCGGCCTTTCCTGGACTCGCTGCGCTACGACGAGCACCGCGCCGAGCTGTCGTACTGGGAGGAAGGGGCGACGATGGTCGACGCCGCGTCACTGGCCCTGCGGCTGTGGAACGAGCACCGGGAGTCCGCAAAGCTGCCCGAGTGGAGCGTGGTCGGCTTGGAGGTGCTCGAACGTGACGTGTACTCGGCGCGTCAGCTCGCCGCCGGAGTCCTGTCGGCCGTCGGCTCCGCTCCTCGCCGCTTCTGACCCGCCGAGCGGCCACGAATGTCCGGTCGAGCGGCCACGAATGTCCGGTCGAGCGGGCACGAATGTCCGGTCGAGCGGGCACGAATGTCTGGTCGAGCGGGCACGAGTGTCCGGTCGAGAGGGCGAGAACTGCTGCTCGCGGAAGGCCAGCCGACGACCGGGTCTCAGCGTGCCTGCGCTTCCGGCCGCTCGCGTACGCATCTTCGCCCGTTCGACCGAGCATTTGCGCCCGCTCGACCCAGCATTTGCGCCCGCTCGACCGAGCATTTGCGCCCGCTCGACGGGGAGGAGAGGCGGGAACGCCGTAGGCTGAAGGCATGAGTGAGGCCGAGGTCCGCCGCACTGCGGAACGCGCCCGCGAGGCGTCGTACGTCCTCGCGACCGCGTCCCGGCACGACAAGGACGCCGCGCTGCGCGCCATGGCGGCCGCCCTCGAATCCGGCTCCGAGGCGGTACTCGCGGCGAACGAGCGCGACGTGGCCGCGCAGGAGGAGGCCGGCACCTCGAAGGCCCTCATCGACCGCCTTCGACTCACCGCCGAGCGCGTCACGGCGATGGCCGACGGCCTGCGTGACCTCGCCGATCTGCCCGACCCCGTCGGCGAAGTGGTCCGGGGAGGCGTCGCGCCGAGCGGGATCGAGCTTCGCCAGGTGAGAGTGCCCTTCGGCGTCGTCGGCATGATCTACGAGGCCCGTCCCAACGTCACCGCCGACGCGGCGGGGATCTGCCTCAAGAGCGGCAACGCCGTCCTCTTGCGCGGGTCGTCGTCGGCCCTGGAGTCGAACACCGCGATCGTCGAGACCCTGCGTACCGCGCTGGCCGAGTCGGGCCTCCCCGCGGACGCCGTACAGCTGGTGCCCGGCGGCCGGGACTCCGTCGGCCACCTGATGAGGGCACGCGGGCTCGTCGACGTCCTCATTCCGCGAGGCGGCGCCGACCTGATCCAGCGCGTCGTCAACGAGTCGTCGGTACCGGTCATCGAGACCGGCATCGGCAACTGCCACGTGTATGTCGACGCGGACGCCGATCTCGACGTTGCCGAGCGGATCGTCGTGAACTCCAAGGTCCATCGACCGAGCGTGTGCAACGCCGCCGAGTCGCTGCTGGTACACGAGGCGGTGGCGGACGAGTTCCTGCCTCGCGTGCTCAAGGCTCTGCAGGCGGAGGGCGTCACGGTGCACGGAGACGACCGGGTACGCCGAGGCAACGCCGACGTCGTACCAGCGACGGCCGAGGACTATGCAGCGGAGTACCTCTCGCTCGACATCTCCGCACGCGTGGTCGACTCGCTCGGCGACGCCGTGCAGCACATCCGCCAGTACGGGTCGGGCCACACCGAGGCGATCGTCACGCGTTCGCTGGAAGCGGCTCGCCGCTTCACATCGGCGGTGGACGCCGCCGCGGTCGTCGTCAACGCGTCGACACGGTTCACCGACGGCGCGGAGTTCGGGTTCGGTGCCGAGATCGGCATCTCGACGCAGAAGCTGCACGCGCGCGGGCCGATGGGTCTGCCCGAGATGACGTCGACCAAGTACGTGGTCACCGGTGCCGGCCAGACGCGCGGCTGACCGGAGGCCGCTCCTGTCGCGGCGACCGGCTAGCCTTGCGACATGCCCGTGGACCTGATGCTCTCGGCGGAGGCGAAGCTACGCCATCTGCCCGCGCCGCCTATCGTCATCGGCCTGCTGGCCTTCTGCCTTCTGCTGGCGCTGCTGTTCGCTCTTCTCATGTTCGGGAAGGGACGGCCGCACACCTGATGGCTCAGCGACGGCGCATCGGCGTGATGGGCGGGACTTTCGATCCGATCCACCACGGCCACCTCGTCGCTGCGTCCGAGGTTCAGGCCTGGTTCGACCTCGACGAGGTCGTCTTCGTGCCGACCGGCGAGCCGTGGCAGAAGTCCGGCCGCGAAGTGTCCGCGCCCGAGGACCGGTACCTCATGACGGTGATCGCCACTGCGTCCAACCCACGCTTCTCGGTGTCCAGGGTCGACATCGACCGCGGCGGGCCGACGTACACCATCGACACGCTCAGGGACCTCGGCGCCTCCCGGCCCGACACCGACTTCTACTTCATCACGGGCGCGGACGCGCTCGCGCAGATCTTGACCTGGCGTGACGCCGACGGGGTCTTCGAGCTGGCCCACTTCGTCGGCTGTACGCGCCCCGGCACGACGATCGACGATGCCACGGTCGATCGACTCCCCGGGGGCAAAGTGACCCTCATCGAGGTGCCCGCGCTCGCGATCTCGTCCACCGAGTGCCGAGCGCGCGCGTCGAAGGGCGACCCCGTGTGGTACCTCGTGCCCGACGGAGTCGTCCAGTACATCGCCAAACGCGGGCTCTACCCGGCCCGCCAGCAGTCAGCCCAACGACAGGAGCGCACATCTTCGTGACCGCCACCGACCGCGCCATCGAGCTCGTCCGTATCGCCGCGCAAGCCGCCTCCGACAAGCTCGCGGACGACATCATCGCCTTCGACGTCTCCGAGCAACTCATCATCGCCGACGCCTTCGTGCTCTGCTCGGCAGCCAACGACCGGCAGGTGAAGTCGATCGTCGACGAGATCGAGGAGCGGCTCCGCCTCGGCGGCGCCTCGCCGGCTCGACGCGAGGGCGAACGCGACGGCCGATGGGTCCTCATCGACTACGACGAGATCGTCGTGCACGTCCAGCACGCCGAGGAGCGGGCCTTCTACGCCCTCGAGCGGCTGTGGCGCGACTGCCCGACGATCACCCTTCCCGAGTCGGTGAGCAGCGGTCGTGGCATGCCGGCGGGCCTGGGGGGCGTGGCTGCCGGGGATCCGTGATGCAGCTGCTGCCCAGGTCGGCCCGCCCCACGCGGCTGGTGCTTCTTCGCCACGGCCGCACCAGCTGGAACAAGATCGGACGGGCCCAGGGGCACGCCGACATCAGCCTGGACGCGGTCGGCGTCCGGCAGGCGAGGACCGCTGCGAAGCGTCTCGCCAGGTACGAGCCGTCCGTCATCTGGTCTAGCGATCTTGCTCGTGCCCGCGAGACGGCCGAGTACGTCGCGGCCGCGA
>JAWWPH010000358.1:0-5359 GCA_033850875.1 Nocardioidaceae bacterium
GCTCCTGCTCGTACCCGAGCTCCGCGAGGAACTCCGCGTCACTCTGGGAGTCCGACGACGAGGGAGAGGGGCGAGTAGGCATCGCGACTCCTGAGAACGGCGGCCCGGTCCCAGCCGTGGCCGAATCCTGAGATCCTGGCGCTACCGGGGCCGCCCGTCAAGGGCCTGACCCCAGACCATTTTTGTCCAGGAGTCAGTTCCTCTTGCTCGCTTCCTCGGGGACAGGAAGTGACTCCTCAGGGGGAAGGAAGTGACCCCTCGGCGGGGGGTGGAGTCAGCTGGCGACCTGCATGGTGTCGCTCTCGAGCTCGGCGAGCTGGCTGCGCATGTCGCGGAGGATGCGGCTGAGCAGTCGCGACACCTGCATCTGCGTCACGCCGAACTCCTGCGCGATCCGGGCCTGGGTCCACTCGTGGAAGAAGCGCAGGTAGATGATGCGGCGGTCACGCTCGGACAGGCGCCGGCACAGCGGCCGGAGGGCCAGCACGGCCTCGGCGTGGGAGAAGCCGGGGTCGTCGTCACCGAGGACGTCGGCCAGCGAGCTGCCCTCGTCGTCGGAGGTTCCGTTGGACCGGTCGAGCGAGCTGGGAGCGAAGCAGCCGTCGGCGGCGAGCGCCTCGACCACCTCCGAGGCCTCGGTGCCGAGCTCCTCGGCGATCGCCTGGGGCGTGGGTACGTGGCCGCTCTCGTGCATGAGCCGGGCCGAGGCGGCCGAGATCTCCGCCTGCAGCTCCTGGATCCGGCGCGGGGGCCTCACGACCCAGGCGTTGTCACGGAAGAACCGCTTGACCTCGCCGAGGATGGTCGGCACCGCATAGCTGAGGAAGTTGTCGCTCTTGTCGGGGTCGAAGCCCCGGGCGGCCTTGACCAACCCGAGGCAGGCGACCTGGACGAGGTCCTCGACCGGCACTCCGCGGTTGCGGTACCGCATCACGATCGACTCGGCCACCTCGATGTTGAGCAGCACGACCTCCTCGTGCAAGCGCTCCAGGGTCGCCGCGTCGGCGCCCTTGGCCTGCAGCAGCAGCTCGTGAGTACGCGAGGATCGGTCGGCGATCAGGTCGTGGTCGAGCTCGACGGAGTACAGGTGCTCGGACACAGCAGAGGAAGAGAATACGGGAGACAAGGCACATTCCTTCGAGTCGTACAAGAAGGTTTTGTGGCAGTTGTCTCAACCACTGACCACAGCAAAGCACGCCGAGCCTTACAGTGCAAGCCCCCAAACTTATGCTTGTCCTGAGAAGCCAGTGACTAGCATTGCTGCGGTGGAGTCCGCCCTGCTCGAGCTCGTCGTCGAGCTGAAGGAGCGACTCGCGGTCGTGCGCCTCGGAGGCACGCAAGCCGCGCGCGCTCGCCACACAGGGCGGGGCAAGCTGCTGGTACGGGACCGCGTCGACCGGCTCCTCGACCCGGGCTCGCCGTTTCTCGAGGTCGCCCCGCTGGCGGCGTACGGCATGTACGACGACGCCGTACCGGCCGCGGGAATGGTCGCCGGCCTCGGCCAGGTGAGCGGCCGCACGTGCGTCGTGGTGGCGAACGACGCGACGGTGAAGGGCGGGACGTACTACCCCGTCACCGTCAAGAAGCACCTGCGTGCCCAGGACATCGCCCGCGCCAACAAGCTGCCCTGCATCTACCTGGTGGACTCGGGCGGCGCGTTCCTCCCGATGCAGGACGAGGTCTTCCCCGACCGCGACCACTTCGGTCGGATCTTCTTCAACCAGGCCACGTTGTCGGCAGAGGGCATCGCGCAGATCGCGGCGGTGATGGGCTCGTGTACCGCCGGCGGAGCCTACGTGCCGGCGATGTCCGACGAGTCGGTGATCGTCCGCAACGAGGGCACGATCTTCCTGGGTGGCCCGCCCCTGGTGAAGGCCGCAACCGGCGAGGTCGTCACCTCCGAGGAGCTCGGCGGGGGCGACGTGCACGCCCGGAGGTCCGGCGTCGTGGACCATCTGGCGGCCGACGACGACGCAGCGCTCGCGATCGTCCGCTCCGCCATCGCCACGCTCGGCCGACCGGCGCCGCCGACCCTGCCCGCGCACGAGCCCGAGGACCCCCTCGAGGACCCGGCCACCCTGTACGACGTCGTGCCGGCGGACACGCGCACCCCGTACGACGTGCGCGAGGTGATCCGCCGGGTCGTGGACGGCTCGAGGCTCCACGAGTTCAAGGCCCTCTACGGCGAGACGCTGGTCTGCGGGTTCGCCCGGATCTGGGGGTACGACGTCGGCATCGTCGCGAACAACGGAATCCTTTTCAGCGAGTCGAGCCTGAAGGGTGCGCACTTCATCGAGCTGTGCAACGCGCGGGGGTTGCCGCTGGTCTTCCTGCAGAACATCACGGGCTTCATGGTGGGGCGTCAGTACGAGGCGGGCGGCATCGCGAAGGACGGGGCGAAGCTCGTGACGGCGGTGGCATGCTCCGTGGTGCCGAAGTTCACCGTGGTCATCGGCGGGTCGTTCGGTGCGGGGAACTACGGCATGTGCGGGCGCGCGTACGACCCCCGGTTCCTCTGGATGTGGCCGAACGCGCGCATCTCCGTGATGGGCGGCGAGCAAGCGGCGGCGGTGCTCGCGACGGTACGCCGCGACGCCGTCGAGGCGCGGGGCGAGACCTGGACGGCCGAGGACGAGGAGGCGTTCCGGCGCCCGATCCGCGACCAGTACGAGACCCAGGGCTCGCCGTACTACTCGACCGCACGCCTGTGGGACGACGCCATCATCGACCCCGCCGACACCCGCCGCGTGCTGGGCATGGGCCTCGAGGCCGCCTCGCACGCTCCCGTGCCCGAGCCGCGCTACGGCGTCTTCCGGATGTGAGCGCGTCGTGACCGCGTTCGACACCGTACTCGTCGCCAATCGCGCGGAGATCGCGCTGCGGGTGATCCGCGGCGTCGCGGCCGCCGGCCTGCGCAGCGTGGCGGTGTACAGCGATGCCGACCGGGACGCACCCCACGTCCGCGCGGCGGACTCAGCGGTACGCATCGGGCCGGCGACCGCCGCCGACTCGTACCTGTCGATCCCCGCCCTGCTCGATGCGGCCAAGCGCTCGCAGGCCGACGCCGTACACCCCGGATACGGCTTCTTGTCGGAACGGGCGGAGTTCGCCCGCGCCGTCGCCGAGGCCGGACTGGTCTTCATCGGACCGCCCGCTGAGGTGATCGCCGCCATGGGACGCAAGGACGAGGCGCGCCAGGTCGCTGTCGACGCGGGCGTCCCGGTTCTCCCGGCGGTCCGGCTGGACGGCACCGCGCCCGACAGCGCACTCGGGGACATCGGCCGTGAGATCGGCTTCCCGTTGCTGGTGAAGGCGGCGAGCGGCGGCGGCGGCAAGGGCATGCGCGTCGTACGAGAGGCGGCCGAGCTGGCAGACGCGGTCGCCGCCGCCCGGCGCGAGGCGATCGCGGCGTTCGGTGACGACATCATGCTGATCGAGCGCTACGTGGAGCACGGCCGCCACATCGAGGTACAGGTGCTGGCCGACGAGCACGGCGGCGTCGTGCATCTGTTCGAGCGCGACTGCTCGGTACAGCGGCGCCATCAGAAGGTCGTCGAGGAAGCCCCAGCGTCGATGGTCTCGCCGTCGGTCCGCGAGCTCGTGCGGTCTGCCGCGGTCGCCCTCGCGCGGCGCGTCGGCTACACCAACGCCGGCACCGTCGAGTTCCTGGTGTCGGGCGAGGACGCCTGGTTCCTCGAGATGAACACCCGCCTGCAGGTCGAGCATCCGGTGACGGAGCTGGTGACCGGACTGGACCTGGTACGGCTTCAGCTCGACGTCGCGCGGGGACGGCCGCTGCCGTTCCGGCAGGAGGACCTCAGCCTGCACGGCCATGCGATGGAGGCCAGGGTGTACGCCGAGGACCCGTTCAACGGTTTCCTGCCCCAGGCAGGCGTGGCTGCGCTGGTCCGTTGGCCGGCGGCCGCGAGGGTCGACGCCGCGCTCGAGTCCGGCCAGGCCGTCGGCACGCACTACGACCCACTGCTGGGCAAGGTGATCGTGTCCGGCAGCACGCGGGAGGCGGCCCGCCGCGCGCTGGTCAGGGCCCTCGACGACACCGCGATCCTCGGGCTCACCACCAACGTCGGCTTCCTGCGTGCGCTGGCCGACTCGGCCGTGTACCGAGACGGCGACATCGACACGGCGTGGCTCGACACCCACCCCGGGCAGCCGAGCCTCCCCGTTCCCGATGTCGCCTGGTACCTCGCCGCCTGGGCGTTCGTGAACGCCGGGCTCGGCGGCGGCTCAGGACCGCTGTCGACTCCGGACGGCTGGCGGCTTGCCGGTGGGGTCGCCCCGATTCCTGTGACGCTGGTTTTGCGCGACCACCACGGCGACAGCGGTGCCGACACTCGCACGCTTTCCGTGGACCCCCGCCGGGGGGTGCTCGGATCGGGTGGTCGCGACGTGGTCGCGTCCGCGATCCGGCGTTCCGGGCCGGAGGTCCTGCTCGAGGTCGACGGGCAGGTGGAGCCCGGCCACGTACTCGTACGAACGCACTCGGTGCTCGTGGCGTGCCACGGCCAGACGTACACCTTCTCGCGGCCCGACCTCTTCGGGCCCGCGGCGACCGCCGATCTGCACGACGGCTCGGTCGTCGCCCCGATGCCCGGCACGGTGCTGGCTGTCAACGTGGCGGCTGGTTCGCTCGTGCACGAGGGTCAGACGGTGGCGGTACTCGAGGCGATGAAGATGGAGCTCGCCCTGAAGGCGCCGTTCGCCGGCACTGTCGCGTCCGTCTCCGCGACTGCCGGCCAACAGGTCGACCTCGGCACCGAGCTGTTGCGGGTCCTCCGGGAAGGCTCGTCGGGACCGCTCGACACCGGTTCGATCGGGTCAGGACCGCTCGACACCGGGCCGCTCGATACCGGGCCTCTCGATACGGGGCCGCCGAGCGGAGCCGGGCCGTGAGGAGACTGCCGCAGATCGAAGCAATGGCAGGGATGCCGTCGAAGGTGTCGGTCTACGAGGTCGGGCCGCGCGACGGACTGCAGAACGAGTCGGCCACGCTGCCGGTGGCGGTGAAGGCGGAGTTCATCACGCGGCTCGCGGCGGCGGGCCTGCAGACGATCGAGGTCACCAGCTTCGTGTCGCCGAGGTGGGTGCCCCAGCTCGCAGACGCCGAGGAGCTGCTGGATGCCATCGGGCCAACTGCGGCGCCGCGGATGCCGGTACTGGTGCCGAACGCCCGCGGGCTCGAACGGGCCCTGGCCAAGGGCGTCCGCGACATCGCCATCTTCGCAAGCGCCACGGAGTCGTTCGCCCAGCGCAATCTCAACCGCAGCCTCGAGGCCCAGTTCGAGATGTTCGAGCCGGTGGTCGCCGGGGCGCGTGCGAGGGGGGTGCGCGTTCGTGGCTA
>JAWWPH010000364.1:0-4402 GCA_033850875.1 Nocardioidaceae bacterium
AGGTGCTGAGCGTGGCGGCCAGCGACGCGGACGAGTTCGGAGGCCTGACCGAGATCACGGCACGCGGCCTGTCCCAGCTCGTCGCCTACCTGACGGTGGCCACGATCGTGCTGCTGACGTCCCCGAAGCTGGGCCTGATGGTGCTGGCCGCGGCGCCGGTACTCGTCGGCGTGGCACTGCCGCTGCTTCGTCCGCTGCACCGTCGCCAGCAGGCGGAGCGATCGCGCACCTCGACGCTGACGTCGATGGCTACCGACATCGTCGCCGGCCTACGGATCCTCCGCGGCATCGGCGGTGAGAGCGTCTTCGGCCGCAACTACGCCAGCCAGTCCCAGTTCACCCGGAAGGCCGGCGTCTCGGCAGGGGTCTGGCAGGCCGCGATCGAGGCCGTGGGTGTGCTCATGTCGGGCTGCTTCCTCGTGCTCCTCATGTACACCGGCACGCGCGCAGTCGACACCGGGGCGCTGACCGTCGGTCAGCTCGTGAGCTTCCTCGGCTACGGGCTCTTCATGGTCGGGCCGATCCGGACGTTCTTCGAGTTCGCCCAGAAGCTCACTCGGGCGATGGTGTCCGCCCAGAAGGCGATCGCGGTGCTCGAGCTCACCCCTCCCTGGAGCGAGCCCGTCGCCCTCGCTTCCCTCCCCGCCCACGGGGAGCTCGTGGACGAGGCGAGTGGCTTCGTCGCGCGGCCGGGAGAGCTGACGGTCGTCGTCAGCTCGGTACCCGAGTCGACGGCCGCGCTCGCTGACCGGCTCGGCCGGTGGTTCACCGTCGAGGAGGAGCCCCCGCCACTGGTGGAGACCACCGGCCGCCGGTGGGGGCGCCGCGCGCGGGCGCAACAGCACGAGCGCCGACAGCTGCTCGCGGCGCACGACGCCGCTCGAGCGGCTCAGCCGTGGGGCGTCACGTACGGAGGGCTCGACCTCGGGCGCGTGCCACTGGACGAGCTGCGCCGCACCATCCTCGTGAGCGACACCAACAGCCAGCTCTTCGCCGGCACCCTGCAGGACGCCGTCGACCCCCACCACGTGCTGACCCGCGAGCAGGCCGAGCACGCACTGCGCACGGCGGCGGCAGAGGACGTGTATGACGCACTGCCGGGCGGTTGGGCAGGCGAGCTCGACGAGCGCGGCCGCGGCCTGTCAGGTGGCCAGCGCCAGCGAGTCGTGCTGGCGCGTGCGCTCGCGGCCGATCCGAGGGTCCTGGTACTGGTCGAGCCCACGTCCGCAGTCGACGCCCACACCGAGGCGCGGATCGCCGAGCGGCTCGCGCACCACCGGCGGGGACGGACCACGATCGTGACTACGGTGTCCCCCCTCTGGCTCCACCACGCCGACCACGTCGTACTTCTCTCCGGCGGTCGCGTGGTGGGTGAAGGTACGCACGAGGAAATGCTGGCCGAGGAGCCCGACTACCGCGACGTCGTGATCCGCAGTATGAGCGACAGCCATGTCTGACCTGCTGTCGACGTCGGCCAAGACGTGGCGTGACGCCGCTCTCGACCCACCGTTGCTGCCGCCCGAGCTCACGACGGCGCCCGTCGAAACCTCGCTACACCAGCGCATCGAGGGCATGCGCGAGCGACACCGCGTGCGCCGAGAGCGGGCCGAGAAGGTCTACGCCGACTCGCGGAGCCCGGCGCGCGGATGGCCGGTTGCCGACGAGCGCGAGGTGGTGCGCTTCGTCGCCGCGATGATCGCCCGGAAGCGGGGCTCGTTCATCGCACTCGTGGTGCTCAACGCCCTGGCAGCCGGTACGGCCCTCGCCATACCGCGGCTTCTCGGGGGGCTCATCGACCGCGTCACCGCCCCTGGCCCGGCCGTCGGCCTCGGCTCGTTGTCGCTGGTGATCGTGGCGGTCGTCGTGGCCCAGTCGGCGTTCACCTTCGCCGGCCAGGTCACGTCCACGCTGTTCGGGCAGAACCTGCTGGCATCGATGCGCGAGTACGTCGTCGAGACGATCCTGCGGCTGCCCCTGAGTCGCGTCGAAGGGGCCAGCACCGGCGACCTCGTCACCCGCGTCACTCGTGACGTGGGCACGATGACCCGCGCGGTCCAGTCGGGCCTGCCCATGGCGGTCATCGCCTCCCTCACCGTCGTGCTGTCCGTCGGCGCGATGGTCCTCAACTCCGTCGTGCTGGCGCTGCCCGCGCTGCTCGTGGTGGCTCCCTCGGTCATCCAGGTTCGGCGCTACCTGCGCAGGGCCTCGAAGTGCTACATCGCCGAGGGCGCCTCGTACTCGCGTATCAACACGACGCTGACGGAGACGGTCGAGGGCACGCGTACCGTCGAGGCGCTGGGGCTGGCACAGCGCCGGGTTCGGGCCGAAGAGGGCGACGTCGCAGTGTCGGCACAGGCGGAGCGGTACGGTCTCACGCTGCGGAACCTGCTGTTCACGGTGATCGACATCGCCTTCAACCTGCCGGGCGTGATCACCGTCCTCGTCGGCGCCTGGGGTTACTGGAACGGGTACGTGACGCTCGGCCAGATCACCGCCGCCGTGCTGTACGTCGCCGCGATCTCGGGGCCGCTCGATCGGCTGGTCAGCGAGGTCGACCGCCTCCAGGTCGGCGCGGCGTCCACCGCCCGGCTGCTCGGGATCGCCACCGTGCCGCCCGACCGGGTGCCCGGCGCCGCGATACCGGCCGGTCCCGAGCTCGTCGGAGAAGACCTCCGCTTCGCGTACCGGCCCGGCCATGACGTGCTCCACGGCGTCGACTTCAAACCGCGTGTGGGTGAACGGATCGCGATCGTCGGCCCCAGCGGGTCCGGGAAGTCGACGCTCGGCCGGCTGCTCGCAGGCATCAACGGGCCCCGTACCGGCTCGGTCCGCGTGGGCGGGGTCGACCTCATCGCGCTGCCCCTGGAGTACCTGCGCGATGAGGTGGCCCTGGTGACGCAGGAGCACCACGTCTTCGTGGGCTCGGTTCGAGACAACATCGTCCTCGGCCGCGAGACCGCGGACGACCAGGCGGTGTGGGCGGCGCTGGCCGCCGTCGGCTCCGCGGACTGGGTCCGCAGGCTGCCCGCCCAACTGGACACCAGAGTCGGGTCGGGGAACCTGGCGCTGACTCCCGCACAGGCTCAGCAGGTCGCGATGGCGAGGCTGGTCATCGCGGACCCGCACACCCTCGTTCTCGACGAAGCGACGTCGCTGATCGACCCGCGGACCGCACGGACGCTCGAGGGTTCCGTGCACGCACTGCTCGTGGGCCGCACGGTCATCGCCATCGCACACCGGCTGCACACCGCCCACGACGCCGACCGGGTCGCGGTGGTCATCGACGGACGGATCGTCGAGCTCGGCAGCCACGACGAGCTCGTCGCACTGGACGGCGAATACGCCAGCCTCTGGCATGCGTGGACCACCTGAGTGCCCCTAGATTCACCTCATGGTCCGGGTCGGGTTGGACGTGCGAGTCAGAGCCAGCGCGGGACGCGGCTGGTGTACTCGGAATATGCCTCCCCGAACTTCGCTGCCAGGTAGCGCTCTTCGGGCACGACGGCGCCCCAGTTGAGTAGCGCCAACTCCAATGGCACAGCAACCAGTGCCCAGAATGACCCCGCCAGAAGCGCAACACCCGCTGCCCCGGCAAGCAGTCCCAGATAGAGCGGATTACGTGATCGGGCGAAGGGCCCACTGTCGATGACCGTCCTGGTCGCGCCGCCCGGCAGCAGCGCCGTACGGTGCCTCGCCATCGTCACCAAGCCCCACCCGTTCCAGAAGACGAAGGCAGCAACAAGCACCCACCCCATCACGACCGCCGCCGAGGAGTCGGCAAGAGGATCGCCCACCAGACGCGAGATGACCAGGCCGAGCCCCAGAGGGGCTCCTACGGCTACGGGCGGCCACATCCGAAAGGAGGGACCGCGATCGGAGGTCATACCCAGGAGTATCGCCTGCGCGCGTGACGGTGCGGGGCCGAGCTGCTCAGCGGTCGTATGGAATCATCGCGCGGACGCGATCACATCAAGAAAGGCTCGACTCCGATGCAGATGAAGCTCGAACTGATCCCGATCCCGGTTTCGGACGTGGACCGAGCCATCGACTTCTATGCCGGCAAGCTCGGCTTCAACAAGGACGTCGACGTGCAGCCCACCGAGGGCGTCCGGGTCGTCCAGCTCACGCCGGACGGTTCGGGTTGTTCGGTCGGTTTCGGGACGGGCCTGCAGGTGTACGCGGGCGAGCCTGGGAGTATCAGAGGGTTGCACCTGGTCGTGGAGGACATCACCGAGGCGCGCGCCGAGCTTCTCGGTCGCGGTGTCGAGGTCAGCGACATCCATGACTTCGGGGGCGGCGTCAAAGGAGCGAACTTCTCGGATCCGGACGGCAACTCCTTCGAACTGCAGGAGATGGCGTGGCGCAAGGGCGCGACGTACTAAGAGCGAACCCTGCTGACCGG
>JAWWPH010000370.1:0-6770 GCA_033850875.1 Nocardioidaceae bacterium
AGCGGCGCGGGAGGTACCGTCCGGCTCACCGCCACGGACGATGGACGGCTGATCGTGGTCATCCACTCGCACGGGCTCGTGCCCGGGCAGCCACACGCGCAGCACATTCACGGGTCCCTCGAAGGAGGAGGGCACTTCATGTGCCCCTCCCTCAAGGATGACAAGAACGGCGACGGCATCCTCACCAACGAGGAGGCGATGGGCGAGTACGGCACCATCTTCTTCTCCTTGACGACCCACGGGGACTCCTCGGCCAAGAGCGCACTTGCTCTCGACCGGATGCCGGTCGCCGACTCGAAGGGCCGCCTCGACTACCGGCGCACGTTCTCGGCAAAGCGCGTACCCGACGCCCTGTTGACCCACCTGTCCTCGCTGCACGTCGTCCAGCACGGCATCGACGTCAACCACAACGGCCGGTACGACATGGCCGCCCTCGGCGAGTCCACGTTCGCGAAGAACCTCGGCGCCCCCGGTGTCCCCGAGGAGGCCACCGACCCTGCGACCTGCGGCCTCGTGACGGGAGCCGGTGCCATGACGGCGCCGCACGGAGGCGTCGAGACCGGAGGAGGCCCCGCGGGCAGCCGCAACCCCGGCCTTGCGGTCGTCGGCGGGGCGATGGTCGCCGCGTCGGCGCTTGTAGCGGTCGTTCGGCTGCGATCTCGTCGGGTCCGCCCCCGGCAGTAGATCTCGGTGACGACACCGGGCGTGAGTGCCCGGGGGAGGGGTAAGGGAGCCTGATGAGCACCGGACGAGCGGCGTGGCGTGAGGTCTCGCTGGTAGCCGCGGTCATGGTCATCGTGGCGCTGATCGTCGCGATCGGCCTGATCACTGTCGTCGGCGTCACCTTGTCGTCGATACAAGGCGCTCAGCGCTCGAAGCAGACCACGCACCACCCGTCAGCGTCCGGCGCCGGCGCGCCCGCCAGCTCCAGCCCAGCCGTTCAGGTCGGTACGGAATCTCCCCCGATCCACCTCGAGGTGGGCGACAAGTCCGTCGCGGCGAACGAGATCGTACGGCTGACGGGTCGCTACCGGCACCCGCACGGGCAGCAGGACCTGCATGTTCAGCTACGCAGGCACGGTCGATGGATCACGTTCCCCTTGCCGGCCGTGACCAGCGGCTCCGGGCGGTTCCAGAGCTTCGTCGAGCTGGCGCATCGCGGTGCCAACCGGGTTCGCATGATCGACCGGAGCAACGGGCAGACCTCCAACGTCGCAACCGTCAACGTCAGGTAAGCCACCGGACCGTCCACGCCTGCCCCGTCGAGCGGCCGCGTCCGGCGCCTCGAGCGGCCACGTATGTCGGGTCGAGCGGGCACGTATGTCGGGTCGAGCGGGCACGAATGACCGGTCGAGCGGGCACGAATGTCGGGTCGAGCGGGCAGGAATGCCCCGTCGAGCGGGCACGAATGCCCGGTCGAGCGGGCGTAACGCGCACACCGGCCGAGCGGCATCCGGCCGAGCTTGGTGGGCCCACGTCCTGGCGCCAGTCCAGGAGACGTTTCCCGTCGTTGGACTGGACATTCGTGGCTTCTCAGCTGGACATTCGTGGCCTCTCGGCCGGACATTCGTGGCCTCTCGACCGGACATTCGTGGCCTCTCGGCCGGACATTCGTGGCCTCTCGGCCGGACATTCGTGGCCTCTCGGCGTCAGGGGGAAGTGGCTGTCGAGGCGCGTCCCCCGCGGGCGGCGACCAGGCGCGCGAACACGACGATGTTGTCGAGGTACCGGTGAGTCGAGGCGTCGTACGTGCCGCCGCACGTGATCAGGCGCAACCCGGCGTAGTCGATGGTCCCGAACACGGCCTTGGTCGGGAACCGCACCTTCGGGAAGCGCCGGACGGCGCGGACCTCGAAGGTGGCCGTCACCCCGTCGCGTCGGACGACCCTCAGCCGGTCACCAGGGTGCAGGTCGCCGAGCCGGAAGAAGACAGCCGGCACGAGGTTCCAGGTGACGTGTCCGGCGATGACGGCCGGGCCGAGCTCGCCGGGCGTGGGTCCGAGGTCGTACCAGCCGGCCTCGGCAGGATCGGAGGGGACCTCCATGGCGCCCTGGCTGTCCACTCCCAGGCGCACGAGGTCGGACCTGATCCGCAGCCGGGGAATGGCGATCGAGACCGGTCTCGACGCAGGCAGCACGTCTTTGGCGATCGGGTCGGGGATACCACCTCCGCGCGTATGCCTTGATCGCGCTTTTGTGCGGGCCGACGCCATATGCGGGCTCGGGGAGCCCTTCGGCATCGACGGGCTGTGTACCGACGCCGGAACCGGTGGGGAGCCGTGGTCGGCGAGACCGACCCAGACGAGCGCTGCGCCCACCAGAGCCAGGAGCACAGCGAAGGCCACCACTGCGGCGGGTTTCCGCTGGGGGCGGTGAGGCATCTCGTCGCTGATCTCCTGTTGACGTGCGAACAGGGTACGCTCCCGGCCGACCTGCCGCCCCGCCCGGCCGCGGTGGCTCAGGCAGGCTGCTGAGGCTGCGGAATCCGGGAAGCGTGCCCATTGGCCGGCGCTCGTTCCCGGATCTTCGCGACGATGTCGACGAGCAGATCGTGGACCTCCCGCACCCGCACGGGCTTGGCCAGATAGTCGTCCATTCCGGCGCTCACACACGCTTCGCGATCGGCGGGCTGGACGCCTGCCGTGAGGGCGACGATGTACGGCTGATGCTTGGGAAGCGCCCGAATGCGTCGGGTGGCCTCGAGCCCGTCCATCTGCGGCATCTGGATGTCCATCAAGACGGCGTCGTAGTCACCCCCCTCCACCGCCTGCACGGCTTCGAGCCCGTTGCCGACGATGTCGAGCTGCTGGCCGAGCTTTGCGAAGATCAGCTCTTCCACGCGCTGGTTGATGGGGTTGTCCTCGGCGAGGAGCAGCCGCAACGGGTCGGCGTCGTTGGAATCGAACCGGGATCCGTTCCGACGATGGCCGGCGGAACGCCGACCCGTCAGCGCAGTGACGAGGGCGTCTCGCAGCGCCGCGCGCTTTACCGGCTTCGTCAGGTGGCTGTCGACGGACTCGTCGAGGCCGGCGGGCCGCGTACCGAGGCTGGTGAGCAGCACATGGGGGACGGTGCCGACACCGGGTACTGCCCGAAGGGCCGCACCGAGCTCGGCGCCCGACATGGCGGGCATCCGCATGTCAAGGACGGCGACGTCGTAGCGCAGGCCGTCGGTGACGAGCTGAAGCGCCTTGAGTGGGTCGTCCGATGACGTGCAGCTCATCCCGAGCCTCGCCGCCTGCAGACCCAGGATGCGAAGGTTGGTGAGGTTGTCGTCGACGAGGAGTATCGACTTGCCGGACAGTGGCTGTCCGCCGCTCGTGGTCTGCTCCGCCTCCAGGTCGGGCGCAGAGTCCAGCACGACTGTGGCGGTGAAGGTGGAGCCGGAGCCGGGAGTGCTGGCCACCGTCAACTCGCCGTTCATCGCCGTTGCGAGCCGTCGGCTGATGGCCAGGCCCAGGCCCGTTCCCCCATACACACGTGTGGTCGATGCGTCGACCTGGCTGAACGAGCTGAAGAGGTTGGCGAGACCAGCAGTCGGAATACCTATTCCGGTGTCGTGGACACTGATCGCGAGGGTCAGCGTGTTGTCGGCTGCAGTCGTCGACCCTACGGAAACGAGGACCTCGCCGCTCTCGGTGAACTTCACTGCGTTCGACAAAAGATTGGCGATGATCTGGCGAAGCCTGACAGCGTCGCCGGTTACGCGCTCCGGGCAGTCGTCGTCGACGGAACACACGAGTTCCAACCCCTTGGCGCTCGCGGCCGTCACCACGAGGTCCAAGCAGTTCTCCACCTCGTCGCGGAGATTGAAGGGCGCTGACTCCAGCTCGAGCTCGCCGGAGTCGATCTTGGAGAAGTCCAGGATGTCGTTGATCACAGCCATGAGCGCGTCGCTGCTGGACCGGACGGTGTCGAGGAACTCCAGCTGCTCCGGATTGAGCTCGGTGTCGATGAGCAGGTCGGTCATGCCGATGACGGCGTTCATCGGGGTTCGGATCTCGTGGCTCATGTTCGCAAGGAAGTCGGACTTGAGCCGCGACGCGTCGGCGGCGTCGTCGCGAGCCTGGGCCAGCGCCGCCTCGGCCTGCGCGCTGGTGGTGACGTCCATCAGCGTTCCCACCCAGCCGACGATCTGCGACTCCGGGTTCTGCATGGCTTTCGACGTGAGCAGGGCGATCCTGTCCGGTGATCCCGGGACCCGGATGGCGAAACGGTGACTGAACTCCTGGCCCCTGGCCGACTCCTCGCTGATCCGTGTCGCCAGGAGGGGCCGCTGCTCCTCGTCGAGGATGACATCCCATTTCTGCCCTTGCGCGAGGTCGGACTCAACGCCGGTGATCTCCGCCCATCGCGGGTTGGTGTAGATGTAGCGGTTCTCGACGTCGGTTTGGAAGATTCCGATGGGGGCGGACTCGGTGAGCAACCGAAGCTGGTCGGCGGACGCCTGTACCTTCTCGGCCTCAGCGGCCAGCACCTCCGCTCTCGTGAACAGGTTCGCGAAAGCCGACACCTTGGCGCGCAGCTCGTCGGGTTGCACAGGAGCGGTGATGAAGTCGACGGCGCCCTGCGCGTATCGGTCCGCGGGGATGATCTCATCGGTGGCCTGAGCGGTGATGAAGATGATCGGAGTCATCTCCGACTGCGTGCGCATCCGAATGAGTGCCGCGGTCTCGAACCCGTCCATGATCGGCATCCGGACATCCATCAAGATGACCGCGAAGTCCTCGACGGCGACCCGGCGCAAAGCCGCGAGACCGGAGTCCGCCTCGACGATACGGAACCCTAGTGGCGCCAGCAGCGCGGTCACCGCCAAGAGCTTCGCGGGATTGTCGTCGACGACGAGGATCGGCACCGGCGGCCGCTCCGTCCGAGGAGTCCCCGAGCGAGCCTCGCCGCCAAAACGAATGAGACCTGTCATGCGGCGGATGAGTCCGGCGTGGGAAGCCACGGCCTCAGGGCCAGCAGAAGTTCGCTGGAGTCGACCGGTTTGGGAATGTAGTCGTTCGCTCCCGCGTCCAGGCAGCGCTCGCGCTCCCCTGCGGAGGCCTTCCCCGTGACGGCGATGATCGGGAGGTCTTTGAAGCGCTCGATCTTGCGGATCGCCCGCATGGTGTCGTAGCCGTCCATGACAGGCATCATGATGTCCATCAGCACGATGGCGACCTCGGGCGTTGCCTCCAGAACCTGCATGGCCTCAACCCCGGTCTCCGCCACGGCGACGACGGCCTTGCCCCGCTCGAGCAGGGCGGTCATTGCGAAGATGTTGCGGAAGTCGTCGTCGACGACGAGGATGTTGACCCCGTCCATGGACACCCTGCTCGCATCGGATGCGCGTGCGTCCCCTCTGGGCTGGCCAGGCAGAGGCATCAAGAGCGGGCCGGATGCATGGGTTCGTGAGTCTTGGGCAGCCGTCGTCTGCTCTGGAGGGCTGACGTCGTGCGAGTCGTCCAGCAACTTCTGAAGCGCGGCCAAGAAGACCGTGCTGTCGACGGGTTTGGGCACGTAGTCGGTGGCTCCTGCCTCGAGGCAACGTTCGCGCTCGCCCTGCTCCAGCTTCGCGGTGATGGCGACGATCGGAAGCTTCTCGAAGGCGGTGATCGAGCGGAGAGCACGGATGGTGTCGTAGCCGTCCATGACCGGCATCATGATGTCCATCAGGACGACATCGGTGTCGGGTGCGGCTCCCATTGCTGCGATCGCCTCCGCACCACTGCTGGCGGATGTCACTACTACGTCATGGCGGGTGAGGAGCGTCGTCAACGCGAAGATATTGAGCTGGTCGTCGTCGACGACAAGCACCTTCATGCCCTGGAACCGCCGGCCCTCCGGTTGGTCGCTACGACTCTGGTCGCGGCGTGCCACGGAGTCCTCGGTGAGCCATTTCCTTTCCATCGCCAAGGAAGTAGCTGCAGGTGCGACCTTCGGTACCGGGCTCGGATCGGCGGCGGCGAGAGCGGGGTCCGCTGGAAGGTAGACGGTGAAGGCGGTGCCCTCGTTGCGGGCACTTACGACGCCGATCTCACCGCCCAGCAGGCGAACCAGCTCACGGCTGATGGAGAGGCCGAGACCGGTGCCGCCGTAGATCCGCGACGTCGTGCCGTCGGCTTGCGCGAACGCCTCGAAGATGCGCTGCTGCTGCTCGTCGTCGATTCCGATGCCGGTATCGACGACCGATAGCGCCACGACTTGCTGAGCCGCATCCAGATCGGGGGAGTCGCCGCTCCAGCCGTCCTGAACGCTACGTATCTGGAGATGCACGCTGCCGTGCTCGGTGAACTTGAAGGCGTTGGCCAAAAGGTTCTTGAGGATCTGGCCCAGCCGCTGCTGATCTGTGAAGAGTGTCGTCGGTGCGCCGTCGGCGATGGTGATGCCGAACTCGAGCCGCTTTCGCCGCGCAACCGGCTCGAACTCCCGCAGCAGGCTGGTCCTCACCTCTTGAAGGTCGACGACGCCCTTCTCCGGTGTGACGGTCCCGGACTCCACCTTTGCGAGGTCGAGGATGCTGTTGAGGAGATCGAGCAGGTCGTGCCCGGACGAGCGTATGACACTTGCGTACTCGACCTGAGTCGCGGTCATGTTGTCGTCGGGATTCTCCTCGAGCTGTTGGGCCAGGATCAGCAAACTGTTGAGCGGCGTCCGCAGCTCGTGTGACATGTTCGCGAGAAATTCAGACTTCATCCGGCTCGCGTCTTCCAGTTCCACATTCTTCAACTGCAAGGTCTGTTCGTAGCGCTTGAGCTCCGTCATGTCGCGCGCCGAGGCGAACA
>JAWWPH010000383.1:0-5082 GCA_033850875.1 Nocardioidaceae bacterium
GGTGCCGGACCTCACGAGCGACGAGTTGGTCTTCCTGGAGTCCATTTTAGACCTGGCCCGACGAGGTGACGTCGCCACGCTCGCCGGTTGCATCGATGCCGGGGTGCCGGTGAACCTGACCAACGGCAGGGGTGACTCGTTGCTGCTGCTCGCCGCGTACCACCAGCACCCGCTCCTGGTGCGGGCGCTGCTGGAACGAGGCGCCGACACGGAGCGGGTCAACGACAACGGCCAGACGGCACTGGCGGCGGCTGTCTTCCGTCAGTGCCGTCCGGTCGTACAGGCTCTGCTGGAGGCCGGCGCAGACCCGACGGCTGGCCGCCAGTCCGCCGTCGAGGTCGCCCGGTTCTTCCGGCTCGGCGAGATGGCCGAGCTGCTCGGAACTGCGGCGACGTCAGACGACCTTCAGCACCCGTGACCACTCCCGGTGCCTGCCCATGGCCTTGATCAGGTCCTTGCGGTGGCTCGACGACGCCTTCTTCGAGACCAGGACTCCCGGATCTCCCGCATCGATCCCTGCTCGCGCCAGCAGGTCGGCGCCGTCGCCCCAGGCTCCGATCGCCTTGCAGTGGCGGTAGGTCTCCTGCAGGAGGACGAGCGCCCTGACGTCGTCGATACGACCCGTGCCATCGGCCACGACAACGGCGTCGAACTCGATCGACCGCGTGGTGAGGAAGGTCCGGTCCACCGTCTCGGAGGTCCTCCCTCTGCCGACGGTGCCCCCGTGGGGGGCGACCAGGTAGCCGTTGGCTCCTTCGGCGGCCAGCGCCGCCCTCAGCTTCGTCGCGCCGGCCAGGTCGCAGCCGTCGGTCACGATGATGCCGACATTGCGTCCCGCGATCGGCCACGAGGTGGTCGACACCTGCGACAGGGCCGGCGAGGCCGGGACGTCGGTCCTCGGTTCGCCCTTCGGCGCCTCGAGTCCCAGCCCGTCGGCGACCAGCTCGCACAGCGTCGTGTCGATCTGGGCCAACCGGGTGAGAGCTCGCTCCTTGACGGCCGCCTCGTAGCACTTGCCGAGCTCGAAGGTGAACGCCTCGACGATGTGCATCTTCTCGATCGGCGTCATGCTGTTCCAGAACAGGGTCGCCTGACTGTAGTGGTCGTCGAACGAGACGGGGGACTGCCGTGCCTTCTCTCCGCCGATCGTTCGGGGAACGGGGATGTAGGCGCCCTCGCCCGCACTCGCGACGTGCGGCTCCCCGTCGTCGAGTGAGTTGGGCAGGTACGGCGCGACGCCGGGGTGGACCGCTGTTTGGTGCATCCCGTCGCGGAGCATGTCGTTCACCGGCGCGTGCGGGCGGTTGATCGGCAGCTGGGTGAAGTTGGGACCGCCGAGCCGCGACAGCTGCGTGTCGAGGTAGGAGAACATCCGGCCCTGCATCAACGGGTCGTCGGTGACCTCGATGCCGGTCACCAGGTGACCGGTGTGGAAGGCGACCTGCTCGGTCTCGGCGAAGTAGTTCGTCGGGTTCGCGGTGAGCGTCATCCGTCCGACCGCCTGGACGGGCGCAAGCTCCTCCGGCACGATCTTCGTCGGGTCGAGGAGGTCGATGCCCTGGAACATCTGGTCCTCGGTGTCGGGGAACACCTGCAGGCCGAGCTCCCACTCGGGGAAGCTGCCGGCCTCGATCGCATCGGCGAGGTCACGCCGGTGGAAGTCGGGGTCGGCGCCGGCGGCGATCTGCGCCTCCTCCCACACCAGCGAGTGGACGCCCGCGGCAGGTTTCCAATGGAACTTCACCAGCACCGTGGCGCCCTTCGCGTCGACCAGCCGGAAGGTGTGGATGCCGAACCCCTCCATGGTCCGGTACGACCGTGGGATGGCGCGGTCGGACATCGCCCACATCAGCATGTGGCTGGCCTCGGTGTGGAGCGACACGAAGTCCCAGAACGTGTCGTGTGCTGTCTGTGCCTGGGGGATCTCCCGGTCCGGATGGGGCTTCGCCGCATGGATGAGGTCGGGGAACTTGATGGCGTCCTGGATGAAGAAGATGGGGATGTTGTTGCCCACCAGGTCGAAGTTGCCTTCCGCCGTGTAGAACTTCGTCGCGAACCCGCGCACGTCTCGGACGGTGTCGGCGGAGCCCCTGGAGCCGGCGACGGTCGAGAACCGGACGAACACCGGCGTCTCGACGCCCTTGCCGGCGAGAAAGGGTGCCCTGGTGTATTTCGCCGCGTTCCCGTACGACCGGAAAACGCCGTGCGCGCCGGCGCCGCGTGCGTGCACGACCCGTTCGGGGATGCGCTCGTGGTCGAAGTGGGTGATCTTCTCCCGGAAGTGGAAGTCCTCCAGTAGCGTCGGCCCGCGCTGTCCGACCTTGAGCGAGTGGTCGGTGTCCGGCAGCCGCGTGCCCTGCGCCGTGGTCAGCCGGTCGCCCTGCTGGGCTCGCCGGCCCGAGGGGTCGGCGGTGGCTGGAGCACCGGCCGGGCCGACCGGTGCCGGCCCCGACTGGTCTGGCTTGGGAACTGTGGTCACAGGGCGTCCCTCCGAGGTCGAACAGGGCGTGCCGACGGCACTTCAGACCGAAACTCTAGGTCAACCTCGTCGCCGACGCCTGCGCTGGCAGGGTCTGCGTACTGGCCCCGCGGCAGGGGTCAGGCTGGGCTGGGTGCGCTCTCGCCGGTGGGCTGGGCGGGCGCCTTCTCGAAGTCCGAGGGCTTGAAGCGGCCCGAGCCGAGCTGGGCCTCGATCTGCTCGAGGGAGCGTCCGGTGAGCTCCGGCATGAGCCGCCAGACGAAGATCCACGCCGCCACGTTGAAGGCGCCGTAGAGCCACATGGTCTGGCCCACGCCTACGGTGTTGATGATGGTGAGCAGAGTGAGCGTGATCAAGACGTTGGTGCTCCAGAGGGTGGCCGACTGCGCGCTGGTCCCCGCTCCCCGGACCGCCAGCGGGTAGATCTCCGATCCCGTCAGCCAACCCATCAGCTGAAGCCCTCCGGCGTTGAAGAACATGAAGACGATGAGGCAGGCGACGATGAACGGGACGGCGCTGCGTCCGTCGTTCCCGGTGACGAAGAGGGTGCCCAGCACGAACAGGGCAGCCGCTGCCCCGGGAATCATGATCAAGGTGAGTCGCCGCCGACCCACCTTGTCCACGATGGACAGCCCGACAATCATCATGATCAGGTAGGTGACGCCGAGGCCCACGCTCACGAGCAAGGCCGTCGAGGTCGAGAACCCGTTGTCGGTCAGGATGGTCGGCGCGTAGTAGATGATCATCTCGATCCCGCTCAGCTGGGTGAACATGGCGATCCCGCAGCCGACGAGGAGCGCCGGGCGCACCCATGCCGCCCGCAGTCCGCGCCACCCTCGGTTCCGCGAACCGGCCTCGCGCTCCTTCTCCTCGATCTCCTCGATCTCCCGGAGCTCGTCCTCGACGCTCGCGCCGTCGGGCCGGATCCGCTGCAGGACCTCGCGGGCGGTGTCTGACTTGTCCCGGCTGACCAGCCATCGGGGGCTCTCGGGGAGCCTCAGCATGAGCAGCAGCATGAGGAAGGCCGGTACCGATGCCATGCCGATCATCACCCGCCAGGGGAAATGCTGACTGGCGCCGACGAGGGTGGAGACCACGATCCCGACGCCGATGCCCACCTGGAAGGTGAGGACCAGCCGGCCCCGCTGCTTCGCGGGCGCGAGCTCGGCCACGTACATCGGCACGATCTGCGTCGCGCCGCCGACAGCGAACCCCAGCAGGACGCGGCTCAGCGACAAGGTGACGGGACTCGGGGAGACCGAGCAGGCGAGCGCCCCGATCACATAGACGCTCGCGACGATCAAGGTGGTGCGGTGCCGGCCCTGGCGCTCCGACAGCTGGCTGCCGATGAGGGCGCCGATGACCGCTCCGACCAGGATGCTCGCGGTGATCACCTGCTCGACGCCGCTCCCGATCCCGAAGTCCTTCGTGATCTGCAGGAGCGCGCCCGAGATGATGCCGGTGTCGTAGCCGTACAGCAGAGCCGAGACTGCGCTGACGATCGCGGCCATCAAGACGACGCCGGTGATCTTCGCGTACTCGTCGTCGCCGCGGGAGATCTCGCCACCGGCTCTGGACGCGTTCCCTGTTTCGCTCATATCGGCCTCCGGGATCAACTGCGATCTGCCATGTGGTGCTCGACGCACGGACTCCAACATAGAAAGGTTTCTGCTCCTGGGGTGGACCCGCAAGCCCAGGAGTTCAATTCGGCGAAATACGCTCGTTTGAGCATGTACCCAACTAGACGAGCGCACGGCAGCAGTCCGGCGCGGTAACCCGCACCCATAACAGAGCTAAGGCTCGACCTGGATCTTGCGTCCGGACCCAGAGCGAAAGAGCTCCACGGCGTCGTCGAAGGAGTCGATCGGGACCACGTCGCTCACCAGGGAGCTGAGGTCCAGACCCGTCGCGAGCAGGTCGATCGCCGAGGCGAAGCTGTGATGCACGGCCATCGAGCCGATGATGTCGATCTCCCGGTTGTACACGTCGAACGGAGAGAACGTCGCGCGGGCGTCTTCGGCGGCGACGCCGAACTGGAGGAAGGTCCCCCCGGTGCGCACTCGGGTCAGTCCGTCGTCGATGGCGGCCAGTGCTCCCGTCGCGTCGACCACGACCTCGAATCCCTCGGGCCGGTCGAGCCCGTCGGCGCTCTCGGAGACTGTGTCCACGCCGAAGTCGGCCGCAAAGGCCAGCCGGTCGGCGTTGGTGTCGACGACCGAGACGGAGGCGGCACCGGTACTGCGAACCAGTCGCGCCATCAGCAGCCCCATGGTGCCGGCCCCGTACACCAGGTAGTGGGCTCCAGGGCTTCGCGGCAGGCGGTTGACGCCGTGTACGGCACACGACAGCGGCTCGACCAGGCCCGCGAGCGGAGCCGGCAGGTCCTTCGGCAGCGGGTAGGCGCACACCTCGGGGACCGCGACGAGTTCGGCGAAGCCGCCCGCCTGCGTGACCCCGATGGCGCGGTAGTTGCTGCACAGGTTCTCGCGCCCGACATGGCAGTAGTGGCAGCGGCGACAGGGCAGATTGGGGTCGACAGCGACAACATCGCCGACCTGGGTCCCCTCGACGCCGTCGCCCAACGCAACCACCTCACCGGACAG
>JAWWPH010000425.1:0-3699 GCA_033850875.1 Nocardioidaceae bacterium
CCCGGCTCCAGGGTGTACGGAGTGCCGAGCGTCAAGGCGGCCTGGTTCGGGGAGGCGCATCGCGCCGGGCGGGTCGGGCGCAACGTGTTCTGGCCGGCGCCGAACGTCGACTCCGGGCTGGTCTCGCTGGTGCGCCGGCCGCCGCCGGAGAGCAGTGTCGGTCGTGAGCGCGTTTTCGAGGTGGTCGAGGCGGCGTTCGGGCAGCGCCGGAAGATGATCCGGTCTTCGCTGGCCGCGCTGGCGGGGTCGGTGGCCGCCGCCGAGGCTGCGGTCGTCGCGGCGGGGCTCGACCCCAGCTCACGAGCGGAGCGGCTGAGCATCCTCGACTTCGTCAAGCTGGCCGACCACCTCGGACCAGGGTCGTAGCCTGTTGCGGTGACGACGGTTACCGTTCGCGCTCCCGCGAAGATCAACCTCGGCCTCCGCGTGGCCAGGTCGCGGGACCGCGACGGGTACCACCCACTCGCGACGGTGTACTCGGCGATCGGCCTGTACGACGAGGTCAAGGCCCGGCCGGTCGACGACGGGAGCTTCTCCGTCACCGTCACCGGAGAGGGCGACGACGTCGTACCGCTGGACTCCACCAACCTCGCGGTACAGGCGGCTGCCCTGCTGGCCAAGCGGTTCGAGGTCGACGAGGGTGTCGCCCTGAGCATCCACAAGTCGATCGCCGTCGCCGGCGGCCTTGCCGGCGGCAGCGCCGACGCGGCCGGTGCCCTGGTCGCGTGTGACGCGCTGTGGGGCACGAACGCCAGCCGGGAGGACCTGCTCGCCCTGGCGCGCGAACTGGGAAGCGACGTTCCTTTCTGCCTCGTCGGTGGGCTGGCCGTCGGGACCGGGCGGGGCGAGCAGCTGTCGCCCGTCCTGGCGCGCGGCTCGTACGAGTGGGTGCTGGCCTACGCCGACACCGGCCTGTCCACAGCGCAGGTCTACGCGGAGTTCGACCGGCTGACGGTCACCACCGCCTCGGGTGAGCCCGCCGAACAGGCTCCGCCGGAGGTTCCCGAGCAGCTCATGGCGGCCCTGCGCAGCGGCGACCCGTACGCGGTGGGTACGGCGCTCCACAACGACCTGGAGGCGCCCGCGCTACGCCTGCGGCCGGCGCTGCGGCACACGCTCGCCCTCGGTGAGGAGGTCAACGCGCTGGGCTCGATCTTGTCCGGCTCCGGTCCCACCTGTCTGTTCCTCGCCTCCGACCCCGACCATGCGGTCGACATCGCGGTCGCGCTGGCCGGCTCCGGCACCTGCCGCCTCGTGCAACGCGCGCCCGGGCCTGTTCACGGTGCCCGGCTCGTCACCTGAGGCATCGGCCCCACGAGCGACGTGAGACGCTGACCTTGTCATGGCCACCCAAGCCGCCAGCCTGGTCAACCTGGAGAAGGTGTCGAAGGCGTACGGGGTACGGCCCCTCCTCACCGACGTCAGCCTCGGTCTGCAGCGAGGCGACCGGGTGGGGATCGTCGGACGCAACGGCGACGGCAAGACGACCCTGCTCCGCATCGTCGCCGGGGTCGAGCCTCCGGACGCCGGGAGGGTCACGTCGACGCGGGGGCTCCGGGTGGGACTGCTGGACCAGCACGACCGGCTCCCCGCCGACTCGACCGTCGGGCAGGTGGTCCTCGGACGGATGGCCGAGCACGAGTGGGCGGCCGATCCGCGCTCACGGGCCGTCGTCCAGCACCTGCTGGCCGGCCTCGACCTCTCCCGCCCGATCGACGGCCTGTCCGGCGGCGAGCTGCGGCGGACCTCCCTCGCCCGCCTGCTCGTCAGCGACCTCGACCTGCTCCTGCTCGACGAGCCGACCAACCATCTGGACATCGAGGCGGTCGCCTGGCTCGCCGGCCACCTGGTCGAGCTCGACGTCGCGTTCGCCGTGGTGACACACGACCGCTGGTTCCTCGACGCGGTCTGCTGGCAGACGTGGGAGGTCCACGACGCAGCCGTCGACTCCTACGAGGGCGGGTACGCGGCGTACGTGCTCGCAAAGGCCGAGCGGATGCGTCAGGCGGACTCGGCGGAGTCACGCCGGCAGAACCTGGTCCGCAAGGAGCTCGCCTGGCTGAGGCGCGGGCCTCCTGCTCGGACGTCGAAGCCACGCTTCCGGATGGACGCCGCGTCCGCGCTGATCGCCGACGAGCCGGCTCCCCGCGACCGCGTCGAGCTGCAGCGCTTCGCCATGTCACGGCTGGGCAAGGACGTGCTCGACCTCGAGGACGCGACGATCACGCGCGGCGGCCGGGAACTGGTACACCGCGTCACCTGGCGCCTGGGTCCCGGCGACCGGGTGGGCCTGATCGGCGTCAACGGGGCGGGGAAGACGTCGGTCCTGTCCGCGCTCGCCGGCGTGACCGTGCCGGAGGCGGGGCGACTACGGACCGGGCGCACGGTCAACCTGGCGTACCTGACGCAGAGCCTGGACTCCCTCGATCCCGAGCAGCGGGTGCTGCCCTCGGTCGAGTCGGTGCGTGCGGTGGCGACCGTCGGAGGCGGCCGCGACGTGAGCGCGACCACGATGCTGGAGCGGTTCGGCTTCACCGGCGACAAGCTGACCGCGCGGGTCGGTGACCTGTCCGGCGGTGAGCGGCGACGGCTCCAGCTGCTCCGGCTGCTGCTCGACGAGCCCAACGTCCTGCTCCTCGACGAGCCCACGAACGACCTCGACATCGAGACGCTCCGTGTCGTCGAGGACTTCCTTGACCGCTGGCCCGGGACCCTGGTGGCCGTGTCGCACGACCGGTACTTCCTCGAACGCGTCTGCGACACGGTGTGGGCGCTGCTCGGGGACGGCTCGCTCGTGCTGCTCCCCGGCGGCGTCGACGACTACCTGGCGCGCCGCCGGGCGCGAGCCGACGACGACCGGGTGGCGAAGCCGGCTGCGGACAGCGATTCGTCCACCGGCTCGTCGGCGGCGCAGCGGAACGCCCGCAAGGACCTGGCCCGGGTCGACCGTCAGCTGAGCAGAGTGAACACACGGATCGCCTCCGTCCACGCCCGGATGGCCGAGCACGCCAGTGACTTCGTGCGGCTGGCCGAGCTCGACGCCGAGCTCACGGGGCTCACCAGCGACAGAGAGCAGCTCGAGCACGCCTGGCTGGAGGCCGCCGAGCGGGCTGACGGCTGACCCGCGTCACGACGAGTCGAACGGCGCGACCACCGTACGGAGCAGATCGGCCAACTGGGACTGGTCGCCGGCCGAGAGGGCGCCGAGCAGCCGGCGCTCCTGCATGAGCAGCTGCTCCAGCGCCGCGTCGACGCGAGAGCGCCCCTCGGGCGTCAGCGAGACCAGTACACCGCGACGGTCGCCCGGGTCGGGCAGCCGCCGGACGAGCCCCTTGCCGGCCAGTCGGTCGATCCGGTTCGTCATCGTGCCCGACGTGACGAGCGTCTCGCGCAGCAGCTGCCCCGGCGACAGCTCGTACGGCGGGCCTGAACGCCGCAGCGCGGAGAGCACGTCGAACTCCGACGCCTCCAGGCCGCGCTCGGCGAACGCCTGCCTGCGGGCAAGGTCGAGGTGCCGGGCGAGCCGGGTGACCCGGCTCAGGACCTGCATCGGCGCGACGTCGAGGTCCGGGCGCTCCCGGCCCCACGCGTCGACCAGGCGGTCGACCTCGTCCGCCGGGGGAGAAGCCATGCCCTCAACTGTATTTCGTCAAGAGTCTTGACGTGAAGATATCTCTCGGCCAGTCTCTTATCTTGACA
>JAWWPH010000429.1:0-2732 GCA_033850875.1 Nocardioidaceae bacterium
GGCGCGACGTCATTGCCCATCAGCAGCTCGAAGACCTGCTCGGCACCCTCGCCGTCGTCGATGGTGATCCGGCGCAACGTGCGGTGACGGGGGTCCATGGTCGTCTCCGACAGCTGGTGGGCATCCATCTCACCGAGGCCCTTGTAGCGCTGCACCGGGTCCTTCCAGCGCACACCCTTCTTGGTGAGCTCGGCCAGCCGGCGTTGCAGCTCGTCGTCGCTGTAGGTGTAGACGTACTTCGGCATGCCCTTCTTCGGGTTCGCGAGCTCGACCCGGTGCAGCGGCGGGACCGCGGAGTACACACGCCCGTCGGCGAGCAACCCTCGCATGTGCTTGTGAAAGAGGGTCGCCAGCAGGCAGCGGATATGGGCGCCGTCGGTGTCGGCGTCGGCCATGAAGATGATCTTGCCGTAGCGCGCCGAGTCGAGGTCGAACGTACGGCCACTGCCGGCGCCGACGACCTGGATGATCGCCGCGCACTCGGCGTTCTGCAGCATCTCCCCCGACGACTTCTTCTGCGTGTTCAAGATCTTGCCCCTGATGGGGAGCAGCGCCTGGAACTCCGAGTTGCGGGCCAGCTTGGCGGTGCCCAGCGCCGAGTCGCCCTCGACGATGAACAGCTCGCTGCGCTCGACGTCGTTGCTGCGGCAGTCGGCCAGCTTCGCCGGCAGCGCGCTGGACTCGAGCGCGTTCTTGCGCCGCTGGGTGTCGCGCTGCTGCCGCGCCGCCAGCCGGGTACGCGAGGCGTTGGCGACCTTCTCCATCACCGCCCGGGCCTGCGCCTTGCCCTTGCCGCTGGAGCTGAGGAACGCCTTCAGCCGACCGGCCACCACGGAGGCGACGATCCGAGACGCTGCGGGCGTGCCGAGCACCTCCTTCGTCTGGCCTTCGAACTGCGGTTCCGCCAGGCGTACCGTCACGACGGCGGTCAGGCCCTCGAGGACGTCGTCCTTGATGACGTCAGGCTCCCCGGCTCGCATCAGCCGGGTCTGCCGCAGCACGTCGTTGAATGTCTTGGTCAGCGCCCGCTCGAACCCCAGCAGGTGCGTGCCGCCCTTGGGCGTCGCGATGACGTTGACGAACGAGCGCACCTCGGTGTCGTAACCCGTCCCCCACCGCAGCGCCACGTCGACGGCCAGCTCGCGCTCGACGTCCTGCGGCGTCAGGTGACCGGCGTCGTCGAGCAGGGGAACCGTCTCGGTGAACCGGTCGGAGCCCTGCAGGCGTACAACGGGGGTGACCGGCTCGTCGGCGGCCAGGAACTCGCAGAACTCGGCGATGCCACCCTCATGCAGGAACGTCGCCTCGACCGGCTCGTCCCCGCGCTCGTCGCGGATCGAGATCGCCAGCCCGGGGACCAGGAACGAGGTCTGGCGGGCTCGCGTGACGAGCTCGTCGTAGGAGAAGGTGGCGTCTTTCGTGAAGACCTGCCGGTCGGGCCAGAACCGTACGCGGGTGCCGGTGACGCCCTTCTTGACCCGCGCGACCTTGGACAGCCCGGACCCGGGGGTGAAGGCGCCGTCGGGTCCGGGACCGGTGAACCGGCCCGGCACACCCCGCTGGAAGGACATCGCGTACGTGCTGGAGCTCCGGTCCACCTCGATGTCGAGGCGGCTGGACAGCGCGTTGACGACCGACGCCCCCACGCCGTGCAATCCGCCCGTCGCCACGTAGGAGCCCCCTCCGAACTTGCCGCCGGCATGTAGCCGTGTGTACACGACCTCCACCCCGGTCAAGCCGGTCTTGGGCTCGGTGTCGACGGGGATGCCGCGCCCGTCGTCGCCCACCAGGACCGAGCCGTCGGCGTACAGCACGACCGTGATCCGGCGGCACGAGCCGGCCAGCGCCTCGTCGACACCGTTGTCGATCACCTCCCAGACGCAGTGCATGAGGCCTCGCGTGTCGCTCGAGCCGATGTACATGCCGGGACGCTTGCGGACGGCCTCCAGGCCCTCGAGCACGAGCAGGTGCCGGGCGTTGTACGACGCATCGACCGCTGCCGCGCGCGCTACCACAGGTCTCCTTCGCGAAGGGGCTGGGACGGCGAATGGGGGCCATGCTCCGTCTCTCGCAGACTACCTTTCGCGACCGACAAGCCCGTGCCGACCACGCCGTTCGGCCCATCGTGGCTCCCCCGTCGGGCGTCCTCAGAAAACGATTTGGCGTCGAATCCACGCGTTGTCGCCATGGTGGACCCAGGTTGCGACATACAGTGGACACGTCGGCACGTCCCAAGCCTCGAACGCTCGCGGCGCCGGGAATGCCGAGTCGTGATGTGATGTTGTTGTAGGCGATGTCGAACTCGAAGTCTTCCCCTGACGCAACACCCAGAAAGGCCCTTACGTGACCACTGCAGTCGCACCCAGTCCGCAGCTCACAGCGCTTGACCGCTGTGACCGATGCGGTGCTCAGGCCTACGTTCGGGTCGAGCTCGCGCGCGGCGGCGAGCTGCTGTTCTGCGCCCACCACGCCCGCGAGCACGCTGACAAGCTCGAGCAGGTCGCCGCGTCCATCCAAGACGAGACCGGTCGGCTCAGCTCGACCTCTACGAGCGCTCAGGCCGACGAAGGCTGAGCTTCAGTGCTCGGCAGCCTCCACCCGCACTTCGTGGCGGTCACCCTCCGGGGTGGCCGCCACAGTCGTCTGAGGCCGAGCTCCCGGCGCACGGCACCGTGGCGCCGGTGAGCCCGTTCAGCGCGCTGGTCGCGTTCGTCATCGCCGTCGGCGTCGCC
>JAWWPH010000444.1:0-4865 GCA_033850875.1 Nocardioidaceae bacterium
GCGTTGGTCAGCCGGTCGGGCCCGGCCGAGAAGATGCCTCCGGCCACCTCGTCGGCCAGCTCGGTGGTCGTCACGTCGAGGACGAGGTCGAGCTCCCTCGTGGCCGCCAGCGCCTCGAGCTGCTGTCCCCCGACGCCGGTCGCGTGGAACACGAGCACCTCGTAGCCGCGCTGCTCGAGCTGCCGCCGGGCGGAGTCGACACACGGGGTCGTCACCCCGAACATCGTGGCGGCGACGAGGGGGACCTCGCGTACCTCCTGGCGCGGCCTGCGATAGTCGCGGACCAGCGCGCCGGCCATCGCGGACGCCTTGCGGTAGACCCGTTCGGAGATCCGGTTGACGCCGGCGATGTCGACGATCGAGGGCACCAGCACGATGTCGGACGTACCGACGTACGGTCGGGTGTCGCCGCTGGCCACGGTGGAGACCAGCACCTTCGGCACCCAGAGCGGAAGCGCTCGCATGGCCGCCGAGCACGCCGACGTGCCCCCGCTGCCGCCGAACCCGACGACCCCGTGGATCTCGGCCCGGCCCAAGCGGTCGAGCAGGATGCGGGAGGCGCCGCTGCCCATGACGGAGACCGCCTCGGCACGGCTGCCGAAGCCTGCGAACCCGGTCATCGACACCCCGGCGGCAGTGGCCACCTCTGAGGCCGGAACGTCGGCGACTCCATGGCTGGACAGCGGCGACCCCACGTCGACGATCACGACGTCCAGCCCGGCTTCCCGCAGTGCGTCGCGGAAGTGGCCGGCCTCGTCGCCCTTGGTGTCGAGCGTTCCGACGAGGGCGACTGTCCCCTCGGTACGTTCGCCTGTTCCCACCTCAGGAGGTCACTTCCGAGGCGTGCGGCTGCCGCAACGCGATGGCGGAGAACGCGGACGTGGTGTCCACGATCGCTCGCTCGCTGGCGAGCCGCTCGATGCTCGAGGCACCCACGAAACCTGCAATCCCCTCGGTGTTGTCGAGGATGTACTCGACATCGGCCGGTTGGGCGATCGGTCCGCCATGGCACAAGACGGTGATCCCCGGCACCGCGTCCTCGGCCGCGTCGCGCATCGCCTGCACCGCCGTTGCCGCCTCCTGCAGGCTCATGGCGGTGCGGGCGCCGATGGTCCCCGACGTGGTGAGCCCGACGTGGGCGACGAGGAGGTCGGCTCCGGCGCGGGCCATCGCGACGGCCTCGTCCGGAGTGAAGACGTAGGGAGTCGTGAGCAGGCCGGCTTCGTGTGCGTACGCGATCATCTCGACCTCGCTGGCGTACCCCATCCCGGTTTCTTCGAGGTTCAGGCGGAAGTTGCCGTCGATGAGGCCGACCGTCGGGAAGTTCTGTACACCGGAGAATCCCATCGCCGCCAGGCTGTCGACGAACCGGGGAATCACGCGGAACGGGTCCGTGCCGCAGACGCCCGCAATCACGGGTGTGTCCTGGACTACGGGGAGGATCTCCCCGCCCAGGTCGACGACCACGGCGTTGGCGTCGCCGTACGGCATCATCCCTGCCAGCGATCCTCTTCCGGCCATCCGGTACCGACCGGAGTTGTAGACCACGATGAAGTCGACCCCGCCTGCTTCGAGGCACTTGGCGGACAGGCCGTTCCCGGCACCTGCCCCGAGGATGATGCGCCGGGCAGCGGTGCGGTCCTGCAGCCGGGCGCGGACGGTGTCGCGGTCGATCAAGGCGTACCTCTTCTGCTGCGTACGAGCCACCCCGCGGGCGACCGGGCTGGACGCGGCAACGCTACCGGTCCGGTGGCATGGCGATACCGCCGCGTCCGCATGTCTGCGCCCAGTCACCCCGACATTTGCGCCCGCTCACCCCCACATTTGCGCCCGCTCGACCCGACATTTGCGCCCGCTCGGCAGGACATTTGCGCCCGGCCGGTCGGCGGGGAGGTCAGGCCGAGGCCAGGGAGGCGAGGACGGAGGTGAAGAAGGGCAGTCCGTCGGTACCGGCTCCGCACAGGGGCTCGACGGCGTGCTCCGGATGCGGCATCAGGCCGACCACGTTGCCGCGCTCGTTGGTGATGCCGGCGATGTCGCGTGCCGACCCGTTCGGGTTGACGTCGAGGTAGCGCGCGACGACCCGGCCCTCCCCCTCGAGCCGGTCCAGGGTGGCCGCGTCGGCGACAAAGCCGCCCTCACCGTTCTTCAGCACGATCGTCACCTCCTCGCCGCCTGTGTACTGCGAGGTCCAGGCCGTCGTCGCGTTCTCGATCCGCAGCCGCTGGTCCCGGCAGACGAACCTGCGGGAGTCGTTGCGGATCAGCGCGCCCGGAAGCAGGTGGGTCTCGCACAGGACCTGAAAGCCGTTGCAGATGCCGAGCACGGGCATACCGTCGCGCGCCGCGGCGACGACCTCGCCCATGACCGGGGCGAACCGGGCGATCGCCCCGCACCGCAGGTAGTCGCCGTACGAGAACCCGCCCGGCAGGATCACGGCGTCGACGCCCCGAAGATGCGCGTCGCCGTGCCAGAGCGCCACCGGTTCCGCGCCGGCGATCCGCACGGCTCGTCGCGCGTCGACGTCGTCGAGCGAGCCGGGAAACGTGACGACGCCGATCCTCACGTCTGCTCCACCCGGATGGTGTAATCCTCGATGACCGGGTTGCTCAGCAGCGTCTCCGCCGCGTTGCGTACCTCAGCCAGCCGCTCGTCGGTGATGTCACCGGCCAGCTCGAGCTCGAACCGCTTGCCCTGCCGGACGTCGACGACCCCCTCGAAGCCCAGCCGCGGCAGGGCGCCGGAGATGGCCTTGCCCTGCGGGTCGAGAATCTCGGGCTTCAGCATGACGTCGACGACGACGCGGCCCACGGGCCCTCCTCGAGTGGCTAGCCGAACCGGCGGCGGTTCGCGGCCAGTCTAGGTGAGCTCGCGCTTCAAGATCTTCCCCGTGCTGGTCATCGGAAGCGCGTCGCGGAACTCGATGCTGCGCGGGTACTTGTACGACGCCATCTGCTCGCGCGCCCACGCGATGAGCTCGTCCTCGGTGACCTGGGCGCCGTCGTTCCGGATGACGAAGGCCTTGACCTCCTCACCGTGGCTTTCGTGGGGTACGCCGACCACCGCTGCCAGGGAGACGTCGGGGTGCGTCATGAGGACGTCCTCGATCTCGCGCGGGTACACGTTGAGGCCGCCACGGATGATCATGTCCTTCGCGCGGTCGACGATGTAGTAGTAGCCATCGGAGTCCCGCCTCGCCAGGTCGCCGGTACGCAGCCAGCCGTCACGCATCACCTCGGCCGTCGCATCGGGGCGCTTGTAGTAACCCTTCATCACGTTGTAGCCGCGGACCGCGATCTCGCCGACCGTGTCCGCGTCGTCGATCGTCGTCCCGTCCGGGTCGACCAGCCTCACCTCGACGCCCCAGATCGGCGTCCCGATCGATCCCGGCCGGGGCTCGGCGCCGCGAGGGTTGAAGGTCGCCACCGGCGACGTCTCTGACAGCCCGTACCCCTCCTTGACCTGTACGTGGAACCGCTCCTTGAACTCGCGCAGGATCTCTACGGGCATCGACGAGCCGCCGGACACGGCGACGCGGAGATTGGCCGCGATCTGGTCGACGTCGACGGAGTCGTCGAGCGCGCCCAGCAGTCCCCAGTACATGGTCGGAACGCCGGCGAAGAAGGTGATCGTCTCGGTCTGCATCAGCCCCAGCGCAGCCTTCGCGTCGAACCGGGGCAGCAGGACGAGGGTGCAGCCTTCGGCGAAGCCACCGTTGAGCTGCACGGTCTGGCCGAAGGAGTGGAACAGCGGCAGCGTCACCAGGTGCGTGTCGTAGCCGGGGTCGGGAGTCCCGTGCAGGCGGGCGTCGCTCAGCGCGTTGAGCACCATGTTGGCGTGGGTCAGCTCCGCACCCTTGGGCTGGCCGGTCGTCCCGCTCGTGTACAGGATCACCGCGGTGTCCTCGGCCGAGGTCACGACGGTCTCGAACGTCGTCGACTGCGCCGCCAGCGCCGACCCGAGAGTCGTCGCGCCCTCGATCGGGCTGGGTCCCGACGGATCGGCGGTGATGACGAAGAAGTGCTCGCAGCCCACCGTCTGCGTGAACCCGCCCCATCCTTCGGCGCCCATGGCGAGCTCGGACGTGCCCTCGAAGCACAGGTACGCCTTGGCGTCGCAGTCGTCGAGGTGGTAGGCGACCTCGCGGGCCTTCAGCAGTACGTTGAGCGGCACCACGACCGCGCCGGCCTTGAGTATCCCGAAGTAGGCGATCGGGAAGGCCGGGATGTTCGGGCACGACAACGCCACCTTGTCGCCGGGCTGCACGCCGATCGACGCGAGCAGGCTCGCGACAGAGGCGGCAGCGGCGTCGACCTCGGCGTACGTCAGCCGGGTGGACCCCAGGACCACGGCGTCACGGCTCGGCAGGTTGCGCGCGCTGTCTTCGAGGACCATGGCCAGGTTGAGCACGGGCGCTCCTGAGGGTCAGAACGTCTCGCCGGTGAGCCGCTCGTAGGCCTCAACATAGGTGGCCCGGGTCTGCTCGACAACGGGACGGGGCAGCTCGGGCGGCGGCGCCCCCGAGCGGGCGTCCCAGCCGGCCTCCTCGGACGTGAGCCAGTCGCGGACGAACTGCTTGTCGTACGACGGTTGGGCGCGGCCCGGCCACCAGCGGTCCGCCGGCCAGAAGCGCGACGAGTCGGGCGTGAGGACCTCGTCGGCCAGGACGACCGCGCCGTCACGGCGCCGGCCGAACTCGAGCTTCGTGTCGGCGAGGACGATGCCGCGCTGCCGTGCGATCTCCTCGGCCTCCGCATAGACGGCCAGCGTGAGCCTGCGCAGCTCGGCTGCGGCGTCGGCGCCGACCGTCTCCGCAACCGCGTCGTACGAGACGTTCTCGTCGTGCTCGCCGAGCTCCGCCTTGG
>JAWWPH010000473.1:0-2938 GCA_033850875.1 Nocardioidaceae bacterium
CCGAGGGAGTCCTGGGCGTAGTCGGTGATGCCCACCCGGACGGTGTCGGCGTCGACGTCTCGGACCCATTCGTGCTCGGCCGTGTACAACACGTCGTCAGGGTTCACGTACTGCTCCTCGTCAGGTCACCGCGTGGTGGGCTGAGAGTACTCAGGGGCTGCGACAGTGTGCAACGAGGCCACGGTGACGGTCTGGGACTGCTTCACGGCGGTGGAGCCGCCGACCGACTTCACCTCGTCGCTCAGCCCGCCGGGGAACACCACGGCCTCGGCGAGAGTGTGCGGTGAGCCGATCACGTCGATGACGTACGGCGCGTGCAGAGCGGTGCCGTCGACCACCAGCACCCCGTCGCGGTCGACGATCGAGGTTGAGGCCACCACCCGTACGGTGTTGTTCAGCTCGATCGCCTCGGCGCCGGCATCGCGGAGCTCGTCGATGCCGTTCAGCAGGATCGGTGCGGTCACGGCGCCGTCGGGGTCCGAGATGGTGACCGTCACCCCCGGCCCGACCGCCCCCACGGTCCCCGTCAGGATCTGCAGGACGCTCAGGCGGGAGCGCTCCTCGGCGACCGCCGCCGACCGGCGCTGGGAGCTGCTCAGCAGGTCGCGGCGGGTCTGTTCCAGATCGCCGATCTGCTGCTGGGCACGATCGGCGGCACCGGACAACGAGTCGAGCAGCGTGACGAGGTCGTCCCTGCGTGCCCCCGCGAAGTTGTCGTCGGTACGGGTCAGCCGGACCTGGACGACGGCCGCGAAGCCGAGAGCCGCCAGCAGTACCGCCACGATGAGCTGGGCGCGGCCCGGGCGGCCCGCCACCAGCGACCGCAGGGTGCGGCGTTCGCGGCGGGGTTCGGGCGACGGGCTCGTCGCGAGGTCGCGGTCAGGCATGGAAGACGTGGCGCCGGATCGCGGCGACGTTGGAGAAGATCCGGATACCGAGCACGACGATCACCCCGGTCGAGAGCTGGCCACCGACACCCAGCTGGTCGCCGAGGTAGACGATGAGGCCGGCGATGAGGACGTTGGAGACGAAGGAGACCACGAAGACCTTGTCGTCGAAGATGCCGTCGAGGTAGGCGCGCAACCCGCCGAAGACGGCGTCGAGCGCGGCGACGACCGCGATGGGCAGGTACGGCTGGAGCGCATCCGGCACCGAGGGCTCCAAGAAGATGCCGGCGAGGACGCCGATGAGAAGGCCGACGACCGCGATCATCAGTTGCTCCCCCGTTCGCGGGCGTAGATCAGGTGGTCGTGCGGAGCGGCCGGCAGGCTGAGCTTCGCGGCGGTCTCGACGTCGAAACGAATGCCGAAGTTGCTCTTCAGACTCTGCCACGCGCTGCCGGCGGCGGTCCCCATCAACGCAGCCGGCAGCGTGTCGGGGTCCCCGATGGCCGCGATCACGTACGGCGGGGTGAGCGACTGGTAGTTCACCGTGATCGCCCGGCCGGCGTAGCGGATCGAGGACAGACTGGTGAGGCGCTGGCCGTTGACGGCGACCGCCTCCGCACCGGACTGCCACAGTCCGTCGACGAGCAGCTGGAGGTCGCTGTCGCGGATCACACCGGCAGGGTCCTCGCCGGAGTTCGCCGCGTTGTCGACCGTGACGTCCACCCCCGGGCCGGTGACCGGCACCGTCCCGGCGGCGACCCCGAGCGTGGTCAGCCGGGCTGCGAGCTTGGTTCCTTCCGCCAGCGAGGCGGCGACGTCGGCCTGCTCGCGGGTCACGTCGGCCTGCAGCGACGTCAGCAGCTGGTGCAACCCGTTCAGGTGTGCCTGGCGACGGTGGATCTCGTCGACGAGGGAGGCGCGCTGCGCTTCCTGCGCCGGCCGGTCGCGCACGGTCTGAAGCGCCGAGACGCCGATCAGGATCCCGAACAGGGCGACGACGACGACGAACGTCGGCGTGCGCGCCGAGGTGCGGGGTCTGCTGTCCGCCCGACGCGACGCGGCGAGGTAGTCCTGGTCCAGGGCGCTGCTCAGCACCTGGGTGAGCAGGTCGTCGTAGTGGCGGGGCGCACCGGGACCGGCCGAGGTGGGCGGAGCGGTCATGACACCTGGGCCGGCGTGCGGCGGGGCTCGTGCAGCAACTTGAAGACCTGGTAGGCGTAGAGGAAGCCGGCCCACCAGTACAGCCCCGTCCCCCAGATCGCGAAGGCCCAGCCGAGGACGGTCGCCACCGTCTGGAACGTCCCGTCGCCGTCTCCGAGCAGCAGGAGCGGGAACGCGTACAGCAGGTTGGCGGTGGCCGCCTTCCCGAGGAAGTGCACGGGCAGCGCGCTGTACCCGCGGGTGCGGAGGAACGGGACGAGCGAGAACAAGAAGACGTCGCGCATGGGCAGGCCGACGGCGAGCTCCCACGGGATGATGTGGCGCAGGGCGAGCCCGATGACGACGGCCAGGATGTAGAGGCGGTCGGCGACCGGGTCGAGGATCTGGCCGAGCTTGGAGGCCTGGTTGAGCGTGCGGGCAAGCGTCCCGTCCAGCCAGTCGGTGACGCCGGACACCATCAGCACGACGAGCGCCCAGCCGTCCTGCTCCGGCACCAGCACCAGCCACAAGAACAGCGGTACGCCGAAGAGCCGAGCGATGCTCAAGATGTTCGGCAGAGTGAAAATGCGGTCGGTGACCACGATCGGCCGCTCGGACACGCACCTCTCCGCTCAATCGGTCGCCGCGCCGGTCCCCCGGCGCCACAACGCGACTGTAGTCCCTGCGGAGAGGTTAGATGACGAGGCCGCCGGGGTGCGGATCGCGCGTTGGCGGGGTGGTTGGCCGCAACCTCGGGCGGGCGGGAGCGTCCGGCAGTACGCCCATCGGCGGCAGCCGTAGCCCGTCTGCAGGTCCGGGGCTGCCGGGTGGCGTACCGGTCCGGCTCGGCAGTTGCCGCAAGACCACGCCCTCGCGCGGCACTCCGAAACCGCGCGAGCCCGAGGTCGAAC
>JAWWPH010000490.1:0-2998 GCA_033850875.1 Nocardioidaceae bacterium
GAAGGATGCGAGCTGAGGCTATTGCGGGCGCGCTTGGGGCTCGACTCGAGTTATATGAGCCGCCTCCTGCGCTCGCTCGAGGCCGCGGGCCTGGTCAACGTAACGGCGGCCGCGCACGACCGCCGGGTTCGGGTCGCCCACCTCACGGCTGCTGGCCGCCGCGAACGCGCAGCCCTGGACAGGCGCTCGGACGAGCTCGCGCGATCGCTGCTCGCACCCTTGACCGCCAAGCAGCGCGAACGGATCGTCGCGGCAATGCATGAGGTCGAGCGTCTGCTGACCGCCGGGAATGTGCAGATCACCAGCGTCGATCCTGAGCATCCCGATGCGCAGTATTGCCTTCAGGAGTACGTCGCCGAGCTCAATCGCCGTTCGCAACGCGGCTTCGACCCATCCGTCGGCGCCACGGCTCTGCCGCACGAGGTCCGGCCGCCTGACGGTGAGTTCTTCGTCGCCTACCTGGACGGGGAGGCGGTCGGCTGCGGCGCCGTAAAACACCACGCCGACGCCCCGGCCGAAGTCAAGCGCATGTGGATCGCTCCGACGGTCCGCGGGCTTGGGCTGGGCCGTCAACTATTGGAGAGGCTGGAGACGAGCGCTCGGGCCGGTGGGGCCCAGGTGGCGCACATCGAGACGAGCGCCGTGCTGGTCGAGGCGCTCGCGCTGTACCGCTCGACCGGTTGGGTCGAGGTGCCCGCGTTCAACGAGGAGCCATTCGCGGACCACTGGCTCGAGAAAGCGCTCATATAGGGAATCGTTCATCCCGGCGTCAATAAGCCGTGATGTCGAAGTGCTGGTGGCCGGCAGCCGACAGCCCCCCGCCCACACCATGGTCGGCCTCCAGCGCCAACTCGAGAGGTTCCGGAGCTACTACAACGACGTCCGACGCCACCGAGCGGTCGGCCGCACCACACCCTCGCGGGCCTACACGGCCGTCCCAATGCCACCGCAACCAGCCCTACATCGACCCCCACTGGCGCGTCCGCCACGACCGCGTCGACCAAGCCGGCACCGTCACCTCCAGATACGCGTCATCCACCGCCACAGCGATGACCTCATCCGCCAGCTCACCCTCGACCCCAACCGCGACTTCCAACCCAGCGGCGGGCAGCCCCAGGCCCTCCGAAAAGAAGCCCTGACTGCAACGATGTCCCGAGACACCTGTCAACGGTGTCTCGAGACATCACATGGTCGGGCTGACAGGATTTGAACCTGCGGCCTCGTCGTCCCGAACGACGCGCGCTACCAAACTGCGCCACAGCCCGAGCGCGCAGCGAGTCTACCCGAGGTGGCGGGCTGCGGTGAGCGTGACCAGGCTTGCCTCGGGATAGCAGCAGAAGCGGTACGGGGCGTACGGAGAGGTGCCGAGCCCGGCGGACACGTGCAGCCAGGCCGACCGGCCGGCTGACCGGTGCTGATGCAGGCCGCGCGATCTGCGGGTGTCGAGGTCGCAGTTCGTGACGAGCGCCCCGTAGCCCGGGACCCGGAGCTGCCCGCCGTGGGTGTGACCGGCGAAGAGGGCTTCGTACCCGTCGCGAGTGAAGGCGTCGAGGACCCGCAGGTACGGCGCATGCGCTACCCCGAGCCGCAGGTCGGCCGAGGCGTCTGCGGGACCGGCGACGGCCGACAGCTGGTCGTACTCCATGTGCGGGTCGTCGACTCCAGCGAAGGCGACCCGCGCACCCTTCAGCGTCAGCTCCCGGCGGCGGTTCGTCAGGTCGAGCCAGCCGACGTCGTCGAAGGCGGCACGAAGCGTTCGCCAGGGCAGTGCCGGGCCTTGGAGTCGTTTGTTGCCGCGCTCGGGGAGAAGGTATCGGGTGGGGCTCTTCGCTACCGGACCCCAGTAGTCGTTGGACCCGAACACGTACACACCCGGGACCTCTCGCAGGTCGCCGAGGGCGCGCATCAGCACGGGTACCGAGTCCGGATGGCTGATGTTGTCACCGGTGTTGATGACCAGGTCCGGTTCCAGTGCAGCCAGACCGCGCAGCCATTCCTGCTTCTTGTGCTGTGAAGGGGTCAGGTGGATGTCCGACAGGTGCAGGGCTCGAAGCGGTTCGCTACCCGGCGCCAGGCAGGGGATCTCGACCCGTCGGAGCCGAAACGCACGGACCTCGTATCCGGCGGAGTACGCGAGAGTGCATGCTCCGACGGCCGCGACGCACGCGGCTGTCCTGGCGAGGGAAGGCATTGGACAAGGCTGCCACACTGGGTGCATGGCCTCGCTCAAGGACCGTCTGCGTGCAGAGCTGACCGCTTCGATGAAGGCGCGGGACGAGCTGCGCTCGTCGACTCTGCGGATGGTTCTGACCGCCATCACCAACGCTGAGGTTTCGGGCAAGCAGGCTCGCGTGCTCACCGACGACGACGTGACAGGGGTGCTCGCGAGCGAGGGGAAGAAGCGCCGCGAGGCGGCTGCCGCCTTCGACTCTGCGGACCGACCCGAGCTGGCCACCAAGGAGCGGGCGGAGTCCGCGATCATCGCCGAGTTCCTGCCGGAGCCGCTGACTGCTGCGGAGGTCGAGGCGCTCGTGACGGCCGCGATCGACGACCTTGCTGTGCGGCACGACGGCATGCGTGCGATGGGTCGCGTCATGGCCACGGTGACGCCTCAGGTCAAGGGACGAGCCGATGGAGGCGCGGTCGCTGCCGAGGTACGGCGCCAGCTCGGCTGAGGATCAGCCCGGGTCAGTGTCCACCACCGTGGTGCCCGCCGCCACCGTGATGCCCGCCGCCACCACCACCGTTGCCGCCACCCCCACCGTTGCCGCCACCACCACCGTTGCCGCCGCCGCCACCGCCGCCGTTGCCGCCGCCATTACCGCCACCACCGCCGCCCGGAGGATGAGGGTGATGGTGGTGGACCACTGGAGCTGGGCCGATAGAGGTGTAGATCGCGACCGGTGACCCTGACGGTCCTGAGCCTGAGGGGGACGTGTACGCGACGGTCCCGTAGGGGGCCGAGGAGTAGACGCCGCCGGAGATCTGCGGGTTGAAC
>JAWWPH010000558.1:0-3191 GCA_033850875.1 Nocardioidaceae bacterium
GAAGCCGACCCCTGCGTCGGCGAGCGACGAGAGCCCGGCGAAAGTAGTCGGGTCGGCCTCGTGCAGAAGGCGCTCGTTGAACTCGAGGGTCAGTGACCGCGCCGACAGGTCGCCGTCGTCGAGGGCACGCCGGATCTGCGCCTCGAGAGCCTGCAGGTCGCCCAGCCGACCTACCTCGACGTTGAACGAGAGCCGCAGTGCGAAGCCCAGCCGCGACCAGCGCCCTGCGTCGGCGCAGGCCATCCGCAGTGCGACGTTCTCCAACTCCTGGAGGACGCCCGTCTCCCGAGCCGTCGACAAGAAGGTCTCCGGGTACAGCAGCCCACCGTCGTCGTCACGCAGCCGCATCAGCGCTTCGACGGCGACGATCTTCCCGTCCTCGATCCTCACCACCGGCTGGTAGTGGACCACGACACGGCCGGCTGAGGCGGCATACCCGAGCAGCGTCTCGATGTGCTGGGTGCGTGCCGACCACTGCTCGACCTCGCCGTCGAAGACCGCGAACGAGCTCTTGCCCTCGCGTTTGGCGCGGTACATCGCGGTGTCGGCGTTGCGCAGCAGGTCCTCGACCTCGAGGGCGTCGCCCGGCTCGCTGAACGCGACTCCGATGCTCGACGTCACGCTCGTCTGGATGTCGTCGACCGCGAACGGAGTGGACAACGCCGTGGCGATCCGTTCCGCGAGATCCAGCGCCGCCCGCTTTTCCGGAAGCGGATGGACCATCACGATGAACTCGTCGCCTCCCCACCTGACGACGCAGTCGTGCGGCCGGACGACCGCGAGCAGCCGTTGGGCGACCGCCCGCAGTACGAAGTCGCCGACCGCGTGGGAGAAGTCGTCGTTGACCTGCTTGAAGCCGTCGAGGTCGATGAAGAGCAGCGCGATCGTCGAGCCGCTGACCAGCTGGCTCGTCATGGCCGCTCGCAGGGTCTCCAACAGCAGGGAACGGTTGCCGACCCCGGTGACCGGGTCGTGCGTCGCCAGGTGCTGCAGCCGGCTGACGGCCTCGCGCTGCTCCGTGACGTCTCTGACCTGGGTCACGACCTGTCCGCCGCTGCGCAGGTGCGTCTGGGTGACCTCCACCCAGATCGTGGACCCGTCTCCGCGCAGGAGCCGCTGGCCGCCGCGGGGGGCCTCGATGATCGGCAGCCCTACCTGGTCGGAGAGCCTGCGAGTGTCGTCGGGATGCCCGAAGTCGGCGAGCGACCTGCCCGGCAACTCCGACGGCGTGCGGTCGAGGATGCGGCACAGTGCCTCGTTGCCCACGACGATCGCGCCGTCGGCATCGAGCAGCGCCATCCCGAGCGGACTGGCGCTGAACACCTCGCGGAAGAGCTCCTCCGACTGCTCGGCGCGAGCCCGCAGCGTCGCGTGCTCGATGGCCAGCGCCGCCGAGACGCCGAACGCCTCCAGTGACTTGCGGGTGTCCGCGTCGGGGCGCAGACCACCGCGCGGCAGGTCGACGGACAAGACGCCCAGCATCGAGCCGTCGCTCGCGTACAGCGGGGCGAACAGGAAGTCCTCGGGATGCCAGGCGTCCGGATGGTCGGAGGCCGGCACGTCCGGAGTCCACGACGCACCCTCGGTGAAGACGTCGGCACTGACCTGGCTGTGGTCGAGGAACGCCAGCCGTCCCCAGGTCTGCCCCGCGGCCAGCATGCGCTCCCAGTTGGCCAGGGTGTCCGATGTGCCGAGCAGTCGGTCGCGGACCTCGTCAGGACCCGCGACCGACACGACCACGACCCGCCTCGGCGACTCCACGAGGTTGACCGCAGCAACGGCGAAGCCAAGAGCGTTCACGACCGTCTGCGCCAACAGGTCGAGCATGGCCTGCAGGTCCAGGACCACGGGCCGGTCGTCCACCATCAGGTCAACCACCGTCGGCCGACTCGCCGCCGTACAGCGCATGGGTGGTCGAGGGCGCCAGGACGACGGCCAGGACCAGTACCGCTGGAACCGCCAGCACGACGCTCAGCCAGGCGGTGGTACGGGAAGCGAAGCTCCAGGCGATGCCCAGCTGGATGAGCTGTGCCAGCACCACCGGACCCCGCGCCCAGCTACGCAGCCGCGCCAGTCCGCGAGCGCAGACGGCGAGGCCGACCCCGTAGGCGCAGAAGAAGGCCGCGTTGGTGGCGCCGAGAACGAGCCGGTTCGAGTGCAGCGTGACCACCGCAGCTCCTGCCAGCACGAGCAGCGCGAGGGCTTCGAGAGCCACCAAGGCGGCTCCTCCCTTGATCCATCCGCTGGCGTGCCCCTGCATGCACGTCAGCGTAGCCAGGGCACCACGCCACTACGTCACGCGCAAAGGTCTGTTATAGGACACAATACGTCAAATAACAACGCAGCGCACGCGCTCCATAACGATCTGTGGCGGCCGCGCGGGGTGTGACGCACCAGACAGCGGGACAGGGCTTGTGCGGGGCCGCTACTCTTGCGACGATTCAGATGTACCCCGCGGGTAGTCGCTGGTCAGCGCCTCGTGCGCTGCGCTGTGGCAGGCTTCGTGAAATACTTCACGAAGCACCGCACTGGTGTGGCGAGGACTCGACACACCCCACCGTTCGGACAGGAGCTGCACCGCCATGGATTGGCGCCACCGTTCCGCATGCCTCGACGAGGACCCGGAGCTGTTCTTCCCGATCGGCAACACCGGCCCGGCCCTTTCTCAGATCGAGGAGGCCAAGGCGGTGTGCCGTCGCTGCGACGTGCGGGAGCAGTGCCTCGCGTGGGCGCTGGAGGCCGGCCAGGATCATGGGGTGTGGGGCGGTATGTCCGAGGACGAGAGGCGCGCCCTCAAGCGCCGCAAGGCACGGGCGCGCATCCGCGCCTGAGTCACTCCCGGGCCGCCCCTGACGCGGTGACCGGGATCTGCATCGACACCGAGGTGCCGCCTCCGTCGCGGGGGCCCAGCGCGATCTGCCCCCCGAGCTCGGACCCCACCAGGGCGCGGACGATGGAGAGGCCGAGACCGCCCGAGGTCGCGGCGTCGAAAGTCGACGGGAGCCCTGCACCGTCGTCCTCCACGACGACGGCGAGGGCCGACGGGGTGCGTCGTACGCGGATGTCCAAGCGGCCCGGCCGGCCGGCGAAGCCGTGCTCGACGGCATTGTGCATGAGCTCGGTCACGGCGACCGCCAGCGGGGTGGCCACCTGAGCGGGCAGCGCACCGAAGCTGCCCGTTCGCCGGATGG
>JAWWPH010000003.1:0-7188 GCA_033850875.1 Nocardioidaceae bacterium
GACGAGTTCCGCACCTTCGGCATGGACTCGATGTTCCCCACGGCGAAGATCTACTCCCCGCACGGCCAGCAGTACGAGTCGGTCGACCGGAAGATGCTGTTGACGTACAAGGAGTCAGAGAAGGGCCAGATGCTGCACGAGGGCATCAGCGAGCTCGGCGCGATGGGGTCGACCATCGCCGCTGGCACGTCGTACGCCACCCACGGCGAGCCGATGATCCCGGTGTACATCTTCTACTCGATGTTCGGGTTCCAGCGCACCGGCGACTGGATGTACGCCCTCGGTGACATGCTCGGCCGCGGCTTCCTGGTCGGGGCGACCTCGGGGCGGACCACCCTGACCGGTGAGGGGCTGCAGCACGCCGACGGACACTCCCCGCTGCTCGCGGCGACCAACCCGGCGTGCGTGTACTACGACCCGGCGTTCGCGTACGAGATCAGCCACATCGTCCAGGACGGCCTGCGGCGGATGTACGGCTCGAGCGACGAGCACCCGAACGGCGAGGACGTCTTCTTCTACCTGTCGGTGTACAACGAGCCGACCGTGCAACTGCCGGAGCCCGAGGGCGTCGACGCCGAAGGGATCCTGCGCGGCATCCACCTGGCCAAGCCCGCCGAGTCCCCCGACGGTGACGACCGGCCGGCGATCCAGCTGCTCGCGTCGGGAGTGGCCGCGCCGTGGGCGATCAAGGCGCAGCAGCTGCTGGCCGACGAGTGGGGCGTCCGGGCCGACGTCTGGTCGGTCACGTCCTGGAACGAGCTCGCCCGCGAGGCCCTGGCCACCGACTCCTGGAACCTCCTGCACCCCGGCGAGGAGCGTCGTACGCCGTACATCACCGACAAGCTCGCCGCGGCGACCGGGCCGGCGTTGGCGGTCAGCGACTACATGCGGGCCGTGCCCGACCAGATCGCCCAGTGGGTACCGACCGACTGGCACTCGCTCGGCACCGACGGGTTCGGGTTCGCGGACACCCGGGCCGCGGCTCGGCGCTTCTTCCGCGTCGACGCGGAGTCGATCGTGGTGGCGGCCCTGGAGGCGCTGGCCCAGCGCGGAGAAGTGGACGAGGCCAAGGCCGGTGAAGCTCTTGCCAAGTACCGCATCGACGACCCCACGGCCGTTGCGGGTGTGATGCAGGAGGGCGCGGGCGCCTGACGCCCTCCGGCTTCTCCACCGGAAAGGCACCGGATCATCGCTTCGCGTGGGTCCACTCCAGCAGCCGGTCGAGCGGCCACGTGTTCACGATCCGCTCCACTGGCACGCCGTTCGACGTCGCCCGAGCGCACCCGTAGTCGAGAAAGGAGAGCTGGCCCGGGGCGTGCGCGTCCGTGTCGATGCTGAACAGGCAGCCGGCCTCCATCGCGAGCTGGATCAGCCGGGAAGGAGGGTCCCGTCGCTCGGGTCGCGAGTTGATCTCGACGGCCACGTCGAACTGCGCGCAGGCCGCGAACACGACGTCCGCGTCGAACGTCGACTCGGGGCGCTTGCCTCGCCCACCTTCGACGAGCCGCCCGGTGCAGTGGCCGAGCACGTTGGTGAAGCGGTTCGTGATCCCTCCGACCATCCGCAGGGTCATCGTCTCGGAGTCCGCGCGTAGCTTCGAGTGCACGCTCGCCACGACGACGTCAAGCTGGTCGAGCATCCGCGCCGACTGGTCGAGCTTGCCGTCCTCCAGGATGTCGACCTCGATCCCCGGCAGCAGGTCGATGTCGTCGTACCGGCCATTGAGGTCCTCCACGACCCGCAGCTGCTCGGTGAGCCGCTCCTCGTCGAGGCCGCGGGCGACGGTCAGCCGCGGCGAGTGGTCGGTCAGTGCCACGTACTGGTGCCCGAGCCCGCGCGCGGCGTCCAGCATGTAGTCGATCGGCGAGCCGCCGTCGGACCAGTTCGAGTGGCAGTGCAGGTCTCCCCGTACCCGGCTGCGCAACTGCTCTCCCCCGGTGTCCAGGGGAGCCCGGCCCCGCTCGCGGAGCTCGACGAGCTTGCCCGGTACGACCCCGGTGCTCGCCTCCATGACGACCGCCGACGTGGACGGCCCCACCAGCGGCACGTCGGTCAGCGACGAGGCCGCGATCCGATCGTCGAGCTCCCCGGGCGGCAGCTCCGCCAGCGCCCATGCAGCCTTGCGGTACGCCTCCACGCGACGGGTTGGTGCGCGCTCGCGCTCGAGCCAGTACGCGATCTCCGACAGGGCTTCGATTCCGTCCACGCTGCAATCCTGCCGTAGCCAGGCGCTTTTGTTCGTTCGTCACAAATGCTTCATGTAGCAAGCGTGACCCGTGGGTACGCTCGTCGCATGGCAACCGGTACGGATGAGGCGATCGGCCGGCTGGAAGCGTCGGTCGGCAGCCTGACGCAGAACGCGCTTGCCGAGATGGACGACAAGCTCCCGTGGTTTCGCGCCCTGAGTGCGGAGAACCGGTCCTGGATCGGCCTGACCGCCGGCGCCGGTATCGCGTCGTTCGTCGAGTGGTTCCGCGACCCCGCCTCCAGCAACGCGGTCACGGCGGACGTGTTCGGAACCGCTCCCCGCGAGCTCACCGGTGTCGTCACCTTCCAGCAGACCGTCGAGATGGTCCGCACGACGATCAGCGTCGTCGAGGCGCAGGTCGAGGCCGTGGTCGGGCCTACGGACGCGCCGTCGGTACGCGAGTCGGTGATGCTCTACTCACGCGAGGTCGCCTTCGCAGCGGCAGCCGTGTACGCACGGGCGGCCGAGCAGCGGGGCGCCTGGGACGCGCGGCTCGAGGCGCTCGTCGTCGACTCCGTCCTTCGCGGTGAGGCGGACGAGGCCGTACGCTCGCGAGCCACTGCACTGGGTTGGGCGTCGACGAACGGGGTCTGCGTCGTCCTCGGCTTCACGCCCCCCGGCAACTCCGCGATCGTCGTCGATGCCATCAAGCGATCCGCGCGGGCTGCGCGCCTCGATGCCCTCTGCGCCGTACAGGGCGACCGACTGGTGGTGGTCCTCGGCGGGGTCGGCGACCCCGACAAGGCGGCAAGCGCGATCGCGAGCCATTTCGGTGCCGGCGCGATCGTCACCGGTACCGTCGTCGACGACCTGCTGGGCGCGGGGGCGTCGGCCCGGTCGGCCGTTGCGGGCCTGCGGGCCGCTGTCGCCTGGCCCGACGCACCGCGGCCGGTGTCCAGCGACGACCTGCTACCGGAGCGGGCCCTGTCCGGTGACGGCCACGCACGCCGCCAGCTCGTCTCGACGGTGTACCAGCCCCTCGTCGAAGCCGGCTCTGGTCTGCTGGAGACGGTGACCGCCTATCTCGACGTGAGCGGATCGATCGAGGGGACGGGCCGGGCGCTGTTCATCCACCCGAACACCGTGCGGTACCGTCTGCGGCGCATCGCCGACGTGACCGGGTTGTCCCCCGCGGAGGCGCGTGACGCCTACACCCTGCGGCTCGCGCTCACTTTGGGCCGACTGCTGCCGTTGTAGGGAACATACAACGACACCCCGTCGAGTTTCGTCTCCGCGCGACGACGGATGTACCGACCAGAGACGGCATGATAGGTGGGTGCTCGTCATCGCCGCCCCGGGTCAGGGGGCCCAGTCCCCCGGTTTCCTGACCCCCTGGCTCGAGGAGCCGCACTTCGCCGATCGGCTGCGTTGGCTGTCTGCCGTCGGCGGGCTCGACCTCGTCCACTTCGGCACCGTGGCTGACGCCGAGACCATCCGCGACACAGCGGTCGCCCAACCCCTGCTGGTCGCGTCGAGCATGATCGCGGCCCTGTCGCTCTTCCCGCACCCTGCCGACGCGTTCGGCCGGATCGGGGCGGTCGCCGGCCACAGCGTCGGGGAGATCGCCGCGGCAGCCGGAGCCGGCGTGATCAGCGCCGAGCAGGCTATGGTCTTCGTCCGCGAGCGGGGGCGTGCCATGGCGACGGCATCGGCGGCCACGCCGACCGGGATGACGGCCGTCCTCGGCGGCGACCGCGAGGAGATCCTCGGCACGCTCGACCGGTTCGGTCTGACCGCCGCGAACGACAACGGCCCCGGCCAGATCGTCGCGGCGGGAACGATGGAGCAGCTGCAGAAGCTCGCCGACGAGCCACCGGCCAAGGCCCGCCTGGTCCCGCTCAGCGTGGCCGGCGCGTTCCATACCTCGCACATGCGGCCGGCCGTCGACGTCCTCGCCAAGCTGGCGCGGGCCATGTCGACCCGCGACACCCGGACCCGCCTGATCTCCAACCGCGACGGGCAGGTCGTGCACAACGGCCAGGACGTCCTCCAGCGCCTCGTCAACCAGGTGAGCACCCCCGTTCGCTGGGACCTGTGCATGCAGGCGATGGTCGACCTGGGGGTCACCGGGCTCCTCGAGATGCCGCCCGCGGGTACCTTGACCGGCATCGTGCGCCGCCAACTGAAGGGTGTCGAGACGTTCGCGCTGAAGACGCCGGACCAGCTCGACGAGGCGCGGGCGTTCGTCGAACGCCACGGTGACGCGTCGCCGATCGACTCCACGCCGACCTGGCGGATGCTGGTCTCACCGGCGAAGGGGACGTTCGCCATGGCCGCCGAGATCCCGCAGGGCTCGCTGCTGCGCCCCGGGCACTCTGTGGGCGACGTCACCAACCTGCGAGGGTCCACCCCGGTTCTCGCGCCGCATGGCGGCACTATCGTCGAGTGGATCGTCGAGGACGGCGACCTCGTGTCACCCGGCCAGCCCCTCGTCCGTCTGCATCCCGAAAGCGAGTGACATGACCGCGACCATCGCCACGGCCACCGGGGCCTCGCACGCCCGCATCCTGGGCATCGCCGGCTACCGGCCGAGTCGGGTCGTCACCAATGCCGAGGTGTGCGAGCACATCGACTCCACGGACGAGTGGATCCGGACCCGGTCCGGCATCATCGAGCGACGAATCGCCGAGCCCCACGAGACCGTACAGATGATGAGCGTCGAGGCCGCCCGCAAGGCACTCGAGCGCGCCGACGTCGCGCCGGCCCAGCTCGACTGCGTGCTCGTCGCGACGGTGTCGCACCTGATGCAGACGCCTGCGGTGTCCACGCTCATCGCCGACCAGCTGGGCTCGACCCCCGCCGCCGCTCTGGACATCTCGGCCGCGTGCGCCGGCTTCTGCCACGGCATCGGGATGGCCGCCGACATGGTCCGCTCGGGGAGCGCCAAGTACGTGCTCGTGATCGGTGTCGAGCGACTGTCCGACATCACCGACCCGACGGACCGCGGTACCGCTTTCATCTTCGCCGACGGTGCCGGTGCGGCGGTCGTGGGACCGTCCGACACCGAAGGCATCGGTCCCATCGTCTGGGGGTCCGACGGTTCGAAGTACGACTTCATCCGGCAGATCCAGAGCTGGAACGAGGTGCTCCAGATGGAGCGGCCCGAGATGCCCACGTTGCGGATGGAGGGCAACCCGGTCTTCCGGTGGGCGTCGTACGAGATGGCCAAGGTCGCCCGCGAGGCGCTCGACCGGGCCGGGCTGAGCGTCGACGACCTCGACGTGTTCGTGCCGCACCAGGCCAACATGCGCATCACCGACGCGATGGCCCGCGCCCTCAAGCTGCCCGAGCGCGTCGTCATCGCCCGCGACATCGCGTACCAGGGGAACACCTCCGCGGCGTCCATCCCCCTCGCGGCCTCGGCCCTGCTCGAGTCCGGGGAGGCGACAAGCGGCCAGACGGCCCTGTTCATCGCCTTCGGCGCCGGGCTCGCGTACGCCGCCCAGGTGGTCACGCTGCCGTGACCGCCGTCCCGTTTTCGCAGCTGACCTGCGGAGCCCCCGACCTCCTCGGGGGACGACCATCCCATCTCATCATCAGAAGGAGCCACTGACATGGCCAGCACCGAGGAGATCCGCTCAGGACTCGCCGACATCGTCAACGAGGTCGCAGGGATCCCCGCAGACGACGTACAGCTCGACAAGTCCTTCACCGACGACCTGGACGTCGACTCACTGTCCATGGTGGAGGTCGTCGTCGCGGCGGAGGAGACGTTCGGCGTCAAGATCCCCGACGACGAGGTGAAGAACCTCAAGACCGTGGGCGACGCCGTCGCCTACATCGAGACCAACCAGAGCAACTCCTGACCGCCGGAACGCCCGGAAGCTCCGGTCACCCAGAGCCGGGCCGCCGAATCGGCCGGCCCGGCCATCACACCTTCCGAGGGGGGTCCCCGCGATGAGCTCGCAACGAATCGTCGTCACAGGTCTCGGAGCGACCTCGCCCGTGGGCGGGGACGTGCCGTCGACGTGGTCCGCCATGCTCGCGGGGACGTCCGGGGTCGCCACGCTCACCGAGGACTGGGCGGAGCAGCTGCCCGTACGCATCGCGGCGCGGGTCGCGGTCGAGCCGCTGGAGGTCCTCGAGCGGGTCAAGGCGCGCCGGCTCGACCGGTCGGGACAGTTCGCGCTGATCGCCGCGACCGAGGCGTGGAAGGACAGCGGCCACACCGATACGTCGGTCGACCCCGAGCGGCTCGGTGTGGCGATCGCCTCCGGGATCGGTGGCGTGACGACGCTGCTCGCCAACTACGACCTGCTGCTCGAGAAGGGGCCGCGGCGCGTGTCGCCCCTGTCGATCCCCATGCTCATGCCGAACAGCCCCGCGGCCAACGTCGGCCTGGCCTTCGGCGCGAAGGCCGGCGTGCACACTCCGGTGTCCGCCTGCGCCTCGGGTAACGAGGCGATCTCGCACGGCATCGACATGATCCGCCTCGGCCGGGCCGACGTCGTCATCGTCGGCGGTACCGAGGCTGCCATCCATCCGCTCCCGTTGGCAGCGTTCGCGCAGATGATGGCGCTGTCGCGACGCCACGACGACCCACAGGCGGCGTCGCGCCCGTGGGACACCGAACGCGACGGCTTCGTGCTCGGTGAGGGTGCCGCCGTTCTCGTGATCGAGAGCGCCGAGCACGCCGCCGCCCGTGGCGCGACGGTGTACGCCGAGGTCGCCGGCGCCGGCGTGACCGCCGACTCCCACGACATCGCCCAGCCCGACCCCGAGGGGCTCGGTGCCACTCGGGCCATCAAGGCGGCGTTCTCGGAGTCCGGTCTGGGACCGCGCGACATCGTCCACATCAACGCGCATGCGACGTCCACGCCCCAGGGCGACGTGGCCGAGTGCCTGGCCATCACCAACGCGCTCGGCGGTGAGGTCGACCACGTCGTGGTGACGTCGACCAAGTCCATGACCGGGCACCTGCTCGGAGGCGCCGGCGCCCT
>JAWWPH010000015.1:0-3768 GCA_033850875.1 Nocardioidaceae bacterium
AGAGCGAGAAACGCCTGCGTCTGCCGCTCGACGGACGGGCGCGTGGAGTCCTGCCCGAAGAGCACCTCGGTACGGACCAGCCCCGACCCCTCCGCCCCCTGCCGCGCCGCCTGTGCGGCATCATCAATGGAGTTGACGTTCGCGGCGACCGTCACGCGGCAGCCGTCGGTGGTGACGGCCGGCTCGGAGGCGTGAGCCAGGGCGTGCGTGCGGGCGTCGGTGCGCGAGCGCACCTGGGACGCGAAGTCGCGCTGCCACTCCTCGTCGGGGTCGACGACGAACGTCGCCGTCCGGGCATCGAAGCCGACCAGCGTGCCGTCGTGCACGCCCGCGGCGGCATCACCGACGTCGGTGATGACCGGGATGCCGCGGGACTTCGCCACGATGTCGCCGTGCCCCGTGGCACCGCCCCGCAGGGTGACGACGCCCGACACCCGCGAGGTGTCGAGAGTCGCCGCCGTGGCGGCGTCGAGCTCGGGCACGATGAGCACACCGGACTCGCCGGCGCGGGCGGCCACCGGGTCCGGTCGACCGATCAGGGCCGCTACGACACTGCGCTGGACGCTGCGGACGTCCTGTGCCCGCTCCCGTTGGTAGGGGTCGGCGAGCGACTCGAAGTCGGCCGCCAGCGCCTGCAGGCAGCCGGTCCACGCCTCGGGCGCCGACGCACCCGCCCCGAGCCGCGCCTCGACCGAGCCGAGCAGCGAGCGGTCCGACAGGAGCGCGAGCTGGGCGTCGAAGATCTCCGCCTCTGCCTCGCCGACCGCCTCCCGGGTACGCGCCCGGACGCGCCCGATCGACTCTGCTGCGGCCTCGACGGCCCCTCGGGACCGCGCCCGCTCCTCGTCGACACCGCCGGGCACGTACTCGTCGGTGCCGACTTCGTCGACGAGCACGACCGCCGGACCCATGGCCATGTCCAGTCCCGACCCGCCGACATCGAGAACCCCTGGCGTGGGGACCTGGGCCGCGGGCTCGTCGCGGTCCCCGAACGCGCGCTCGGCCAGCGCGCGTACCGCGTCGACGGCGCGCTCGGCGTCGGGACCGGATGCCTCGACCCTCACCCGGGCGCCGGATCGGGCGTCCAGGGTCGCGACGCGGCTGAGGCTGCCCGCGTCGACGGGTCCCCGGCCGGACTCGAGATCGGTGAGCGTCACTGTCGCGTCGAACGTCCGGACCAGGCCGACGAGTCGTGCTGCGGGTCTGGCGTGCAGGCCGTGGGCGTTGGTCACGACGATCTCCACGGACGCGTCCGGCGTTGGCGCGACTGACGACGCCGACGCGTCCAGCGCCGGCTCCGGCGGCCCATTGTGGTCGGCGCTCCCGAGGTGGTCCTGCTTACCGATCAGCCCGCGCATCGCCTCGTCGGCGACCGAGCCGATGTCCGCCCCGGTGGACGCCTGCACCACCGCGGCCACCAGCCCCTCGACCAGCGGTGCCGCGGAGACGACCACGCGGCCGGCGGTGTCGGCGTCGAGGAACTCGAGCGCCATCTCCGCGCTGAGCACCGCGCTGCCGAGGTCGAGCAGGACCAGCACCCCGTCGGGTGAGTCCACGGACCCGATCGCGTCGGCCACCGCCGCGGCGTCGGTCCCGAACGTCGTCTCGTCGAGCCCGGCCGCAACCGCGATGGCCGGCCGGGAGTCGTCCTCGACCATCTCGTTCGCCAGCCCGACAGCCGCCTCTGCCAACGCCCGGCTGTGCGAGACCACGACGATCCCGATCACGACAGGGAGGCTACCGCCGACTCCAGCAACATCGTCGTGCTCGTGGCACCGGGGTCTTGATGGCCCGCGCTGCGCTCACCGAGGTAGCTTGCGCGTCCCTTGCGGGCGACCAGAGGAACCGTTTCGTCGCGGCCCTTGGCGGCGGCGGCCGCCGCAGCACTCAGCGCGGACGCGACTCCGCCCGCGACCGCGTCGTCGTAGGCCTCCAGAGCGGGCAGCCACGCGTCGACCATCGTCTTGTCGCCGGCCTCGGCCTTGCCCCTGGCGATGACTCCTTCCACGCCGGCGCGCAGGGCGGCCCCCAGCTCGGTGGCCGAGATCTCCGTCTCACCCTGCAGGGCGCTGCCGAAGCGCAGGAAGAAGGTCCCGTACAGCGGCCCGCTCGCTCCCCCGACCGTGCTGACCAGGGTCATCCCGACCTTCTTGAACAGGGCGTCGGCCGCGTCGAACGACGCCGAGTCCAGGGCCGTGACGACCGCCTTCATACCTCGGTCGAGGTTGCTCCCGTGATCGGCATCGCCGATCGCCGCGTCGAGCTCGGTCAGGTACTGCGCGTTGTCGTGGACGGAGGCCGCGAATCCTCGCATCCAGTCGGAGAAGGCACCGATGTCGACGGTGTCCGCCATCGTCACGCGCCCCAGCGCAGTCCGGGGGTGTTGACGGGTGCGTCCCACAGCCGGATCATCTCGTCGTCGGCCTTGAGCAGCGTCACCGAGCACCCCGCCATCTCCAGCGAGGTGATGTAGCTGCCGACCAGGGAGCGAGCGATGGAGATCTTGGCCTTGCCGAGCAGGGCGGCCACCTCGTTGTACATGATGTAGAGCTCGATCAGCGGCGTACCGCCCATGCCGTTGACGAACGCGATCACCGAGTCGCCCTCGCCGTACGGGAGGTCACCGACGATCGGGTCGACCAGCATGGCCGCGACCTCTTTCGCGGAGGCGACGGGGAGACGCTGACGGCCGGGCTCGCCGTGGATGCCGATCCCGACCTCCATCTCGTTCTCGGCCAGGTCGAAGGTCGGCTTCCCGGCCGCCGGCACGGTGCACGACGTCAGGGCCATGCCCATGCTGCGGCCGGCACTGTTGACCGCCTTCGCCAGGTCGGCGACCTCCTGCAGCGAACGGCCCTCCTCGGCGGCCGCCCCGACGATCTTCTCCAGCAGCACGGTCACTCCCACGCCGCGGCGCCCGGCCGTGTAGAGGCTGTCCTGTACCGCGACGTCGTCGTCGGTGACGACGGATTGGACCTCGATGCCGCTGTCGGCGGCCGCCAGCTCCGCGGCCATCTCGAAGTTCATCACGTCGCCGGTGTAGTTCTTCACGATGTGAAGGACGCCCGCGCCGCCGTCGACCTCCTTCGTGGCGGCCATCATCTGGTCGGGCACGGGCGAGGTGAACACCTCTCCGGCGCAGGCCGCGTCGAGCATGCCGAGGCCGACGAACCCGCCGTGCATCGGCTCGTGACCGGATCCGCCGCCCGAGATGAGACCGACCTTCCCCTGTCTCGGCGCGTCCTTGCGGTAGATGATCTTGTTGTCGTGGTCGACGCGGACTCGGTCGCTGTGAGCCGCCTCCACTCCCAGCAGGGCTTCCTTGACGACATCGGCGGGGTCATTGATCAGCTTCTTCATAGGCCCATCCGACCACACCCTTGTGTCGCTCAACAACAGCGGTTGCGTACCCGTCCGGTCACTGGCTGCGCAGAGCGGCCGCGATGGTGTCGAGCACCGCCGGGTCCTCGATGGTCGACGGGACCGCCGGGTCCTCCCCGTCGGCGATCTGACGCATCGTCTTGCGGAGGATCTTCCCCGAGCGTGTCTTCGGCAGCGCAGCGACCACGCTGACCTCGCGGAACGACGCCACCGGCCCCACCTGCTCACGGACCGCCGCCACCAGCTCGGCCGCCAGCTCCGCGGGGTCCACGTCGCTGCCGGCCTTCAGCACGACGTACCCGCGGGGGACCTGGCCCTTGAGGGGGTCCGCGGCCCCGATGACGGCGCACTCGGCGACGGCCGGATGGGCGGCCAACACGGCCTCGA
>JAWWPH010000026.1:0-8124 GCA_033850875.1 Nocardioidaceae bacterium
GTGCTCATCGAGAAGTCGCCGGACGCCGACCTGCTGGTGGTCGGTAACCGTGGTCGCGGCGGATTCCCTGGACTCGTGCTCGGCTCGGTCAGCCAGCACGTCGCCGCGTACGCCAAGTGTCCGGTGACCGTCGTCCGCTGACGTGTCAGTGCTGCGATAGCGACGCTGCCCCGGACGGCCAGCTCGACCCGGTACGGTCCCGGTCATGACGTCGAGCGAGTTCGTCCCCGTCGACTTCGATCCGCCGACCGCACTGGTCGCCGAACAGTTCCGCCTCGAACCGCTGGGACCGCAGCACAACGAGGCCGACCATGCCGCCTGGATGGCGAGCATCGAGCACATCCGCTCGACTCCCGGGTTCACTGACGGCACCTGGCCTCCGCCTGGTGGTATGACGCTCGAGGAGAACCTCTCCGACCTTCGCCGCCACGCGGGCGACTTCGCGCAGCGCGCCGGTTTCACCTTCACCGTCCTGGACCCGGGCGACAACGACGTCATCGGCTGTGTGTACATCTACCCGTCCGCCTCTGCGGAGTACGACGTCTCGGTGCACTCCTGGGTCCGGGCCGACCGAGCGAGCCTCGACGTACCACTCGCCGACGCCGTCGCACGCTGGCTGGCCACCGACTGGCCCTGGGCGCGTGTGGACCGCCGCGGTCGCTGAGCCGAGCCTCACGCGGGGCCAGCTACTCGACGGCACGGGATCGGAAGCGCTCCAGCTCCGCCACCGGTAGGCGTGTTCCGGCGGCTTTGAGCAGCGAGACGACATCCTGCGTGCGTCGGTTCAGCCGTTCCGCGAGCACGAAGGATATGTCGGCCACGATCGCCGTTGCGAGGCGTTCATGGCGGTCGAGGCGGCCCCGGACGTCATCCGCACGCCACTTGATCATTCGCACCGAAGACGTCGCCTTGGCCGTCGCCGTGCGCGAGGCAGATGGCACGAACAGGGAGAGTTCGCCGAGAACCGACCCCGGGCCGAGCACCGCGAGGGTCCGGCCCTGTTTGATGATCTCGACGCTTCCTTCGAGGATGGCCGCGACGCCGTCTGCTGGATCACCCTCTTCGAAGAGGGTCGAACCGGCTGACGCGTCGCTCATCGTGGTCTCTCGGTCCAGTTGGTCCATGTCCTCGTCCACGACGAGGCGAAACGGGCAGACGGCTCGAATCGCTGCTGGTCGCTCCGTAGTCAAGAGCGTTCTCCGTGAATGTCGATGGGCTAGGCGAGAGTCGCCGCCCGCAAGGGCAACGTCGTTCGGCAACACCTTAGCCCCGAGCGCAGAGGTCACATCGTCACACCACCTCCAGTCGAGCAGTGCTGTTACCGTTCAGGTCGCCGCCGATTCCCGCCATCGAGCGGCATCAGTCGTGCAGGTCACGGTGAGCATTGTGGGCGACAGGAGGCGGTGATGGGTCGGGTCCAGTCGACGATGATCGAGCGCGCGTCCTGGCTGTTGCGGCTGCCGCTCGAAACGCCCACTATCGCGTTCGAGGATGTTCGGAGCGGGTGCACTCTGTGGCTGAAGCTCGACTACCTCCTGCCGAGTGGCTGCACCAAAGACCGGATGGCGACGAACATCGTCGCGTATGCGATCGCAGCGGGCGAGGTGTCTCCTTCCACCGTCGTGGTCGAGGCGTCGAGCGGGTCGACCTCGATCGCGCTGAGCATGGTGTGCGCCACTGTCGGGGTGCCGTTTCGGGCGTACATGCCGAAGACGGTCAGCGGAGAGCGGGTGTTGATGATTCGCCGGCTGGGTGGCGACGTGGTCCTCACGCCTGCCGAGCAAGGTATGAATGGGGCGCTCGCCGCGTTGCTCCACGACTCAGGACAAGGGGAGGACCTGTACGCCGCCCGGCAGTTCGAGAACCCGCGCAACGTGTTCGCACATCAGCACTCGACCGGACCGGAGCTCATCCAACAGGTCGGCGTTCGCCTTGACGGCTTCGTCGCCGGTGTGGGTACTGGCGGCACATTGATGGGAGTGGCGCTGGCGCTGCGGGACCACGGCTACGACACGGTCATCGCTCAAGCGATGCCGACCGCTACGTTCACGTCGGAGGGCGATCCAGAGGTCGTGGGAGGGATTCCGGGCATCGTCGAGGGCATGAGCCGTCTCCTGGACCCTGACGTCGTTGGGCTCGACGACCCTGTGCTCGTCCCGGAGACTGAGGCGATGGCAACGGCCCGCGAGTTCGGTCGTCGCGGCTTGGGCATCGGCCCGTCGAGCGGGCTCAACATCGCCGCAGCGAGGCGGCTCGCTGCCCGCCTCGGCCCCGGGCATCACGTGGGCACGGTTCTGCCGGACCGCATGGAGCGGTACTTCTCGACTGCCTTGTTCGACGACGTCGCAGCGGAGCTCTAGCGCCTGCGGACCCGACGGCGTGAAGGTGCCCCAGCTAGTCATCGAGGAGCGAGCTGTGGAGCTCGCGCTCCGGCAGGACCTGGATGAAGTACTCGACGCTGAACATCTCCCGCAGGATCGAGTCAGGGAACATCCCCGGATCGATCGGATACTGAGACCGATGTGCGGCCATGGCGCGGATCTTGTGGCCGACGAAATCGGATACGTCGATGCAACTAGTCACCCTGGCGTCGATCTGATCGCCCGACGGAAGCGATCTGGTCCCGAGAGGCTGAGCGGGCTCCGCGCGTCCGTCGACGGTGACGTGATCAGCGGCAAGGAAGGTCAAGCTCGTGACGTCGTCCAGAGCAACGACGTGAGCATTGCGGGGCAGGCCTGAAGCGATGCCCGCTTCTCCGATGAACTCGCCTGGACCCGATCGGTCAACCACTCGCAGAAGACCGTCTTCGCCCTCTCGTCTGATCTCCACCTGACCGGACAGCAGGAAGTACATCGTGGTCGCGGCATCTCCTTGTTCGATGAGATAGGAGCCGGCTGGAAACCACTCGACGTTGACGAAATCGCCCGCATATCCGAGCCCGGTCGCCTCACGCGAGAAGACCCACAGTGCGCGTACGAAGTCCTTCGTGCCTTTGAAGCGGGTTGCCAGCTCCACCACCCACTCAGCCAGCCGGTTGCGCAAGGCCATCCTGTTCCGCGGCGGGTGGCAATGGAAGAGTCGGATCGACGTGGCGGATCGCATGTCGTAGCAGGCCGCGGTGACCGCTGCTCCTGCCGCTTTGTGGTCCGGATGACCGGAGAATCCGTCCGGCCCGAACGTGATCACCACATCGGGTTGGAAGTCGCGAAGCAGCTCCGACACGAGCCCGACAAGCTGCTGACTCTCGACATCCGAGAGCTCGCCATCCGCGTAGTCGAAGCACCTCGTCTCGGTCAGCCCGAGCTCGTGCCCGGCCGCGACGAGTTCCATCTCCCGAACTGCCCTCAAGGTGGCCCGGGTCGCCGCACTCGCATCCCTGACCTGGCCCGCTCCGCCCCTGGTCAGCGAGATCACCCGGACGTCGGCGCCTGCGCTCGCATACTTGGCCAAGGTGCCGCCGGCACAGAGGGTCTCGTCATCGGGATGGGCGAAGACACCCAGTACGCGGGGGGTGTGCCGACCGGAAGCGGTCGCTGGGGTGTTGGGTGCCACGGTTACCACCGAATCTGCTGCGAAGGTAGGACATAGCCTGTGGATCGGGATCGTGGCGCCCTGCGGCCCGGCTGCTCACGAGGTCGTCCGGCCCGATAGCCCGCCCGCTCGATAGACGTCAGAAGCTGGCGGCGATGCGACGTCGGCGGCGTAGGCCCAGCATGTAGGGCATGCCGGAGCCGGCGACCGCCAAGGTCTGCCCGAGGCGTCCCAGCAGCGATGGCTCTGGAAGCGGAGGGAACGAGCCGGGTAGATCCGCGACGTCCAGGAAGTACTCGCGGACCGGGCCGATCCCGTCGAGGTCCTGCGACACCTCCTGCGTCGGACCAGGCAGCAGGCTGCTCGCGCTGCGATAGAGCTCCTCGGACAAGAGCAGGTACTCAGGAACTTCGACGGGATTCTTCAGCATCCGATGGACGAGGATGACGTCGATCCCGACGAGCTTGCGCCGCTGCCTGATGGTCTGGGTGGCGACCTCACCGATGTGCGCGACGAACTTCAGCTTGAGGTTGTCCGCCTGGGTGCAGCTCTTGCACGGGCAGAGGTTGGTCGCGACATTCTGGCGTTCCACATGGAAGGCGCGATGCATGGCACTCGCGGCATCCACGGTCACCGCGACCGTTGCGTCACCGTCCAACGTGTCGGCCTGACGGGCGAGGAAGGCAGCATCTCCTTCGATTTCTATCAGGTCGAAGTCCGGCACGGCATCGATCACCGTCTCCAGAAGCCGGGTTGTGTTCACCTCGGCGTGCGCAAGGGTCATCCGGTGGGTCCCCATGTACTCGGTGTAGCCGCCGATGTCAGCGATGAGGAGCAGCGAACGCCCAGAAGTCATGGGGAACCCTACCAACCGCCGGTTCGCGACTTGCGGTCGAATCGCATCGGACACCGCCCTCGAGCAGGCCCTCGGAAGTCGGGAATCGCGGCTATCCACGCGGTGTCTCGGGGCCGTCCCGAGGCGTGAAGCGGTCGAGCATCGAGTCGATGACCACCCCTGCCTCGCGGGAGCTAGGTGTGTAGCCGAGCACGACGGGGAGAAAGTGGTCGGAGCGCAGCGCCTTGAGTCGCAGCTCACTCGTGGCACGGACCGTCGCCGTCCGGCGGATGCGCCGGAGCAGAGCGATCTCTCCGAAGCCCACCCCCGGGCCGAGCGTTGCGACGACCTGGCCGTCCCCGATCACATCGGCCTCGCCCGACTCGATCACGAAGAAGTGCTCCCCGACATCGCCCTGCTGGAAGACGACGTGGCGAGCGGGCACGTCGAGGGATTCCAGGCCACGGGCCAGTTGTTCGATGGCCGGCAAGGGCAGGACGCTGAACATGGCCACGGCATGCAGCAGCTTGATGTCGTCGTCGCGCACGCCGATGGACCGGTCCATGCCTCGCAGCCGCCGCCAAGACGCCACGGCCAGGACCGGACACAACAGACCGACAGTCACGAGCGCCGGGCGGACACCGGCGCGGTCGACCACCAGGGAGGCGGCGATCGCTCCGACCCCGATCGACAGAGCGACGACGCTCTCCAACGCTCCGAACACTCGTGCCAGCACCGCATCTGCGGCCAGCCTGGCCAGGAGCGTGAAGCCGGCGAGATCGATCAGCGAGTTGCCGACGCCGACCAGGGCCAGCAGGACCAATGCCGCCATCTGATGGGGAAAGACACCGACGAGCGTGACCGGAAGGCCCCACAGGGTCACCCCGGCGGCGAACACAACGCCGAGGTGGCGCGTTGCCACCAGCAATGACGCGGCGACGGAACCCAGGAGCGCACCCGCCCCGATGGCAGCGTTGAGCACACCTACGCCGGGTTCGCCGGTCCCCAGCAGGTCGATGGCGACCACCACAGTGAGAACGGTCAGCGCCCCCCGGGTCAATGACTGCGCCGCTGCAAGGCCGATGATGAGAGCAAGATCGGCGTTCCGGCTGACTACCCGAACGCCTTCCACGGCCGAGCTCACCCAGTTGTTCTGGCCTGCGGCGGACGGCCGCGGAGGTGCGTGGTAGTCGAGCCGCAACAATGCTGCTGCAGCCCACAACGAGGCGCCGGCAGCTACAGCGAACACGACGGTCACGTCCGTGTACTGCAGCAGCAGTGCAGCCAGCAGGGGACCCACGAAGGTGGCCGCGGCGTCGAGAAGCCCACGGACCACGTTGGCACTGGCGAGCTCATATCCGGTGCGGCAGAGCGAGGGGAGCAGTGCGGAGTGCGCCGGTCGGTACAGGGTGGCAACGATGGTCGACGCCACCGCCAACGCATAGACGATCTGCGCCGGGCCGCCCAATCCCACGTTGACCGCAACTGCACCGGTGACGAGGCCACGCAGCACGCAGACCAGGATCAGAACGCGCTCCCTGCGGCCCTTGTCGGCCAGCGGCGACAAGATGGGGGCCAAGAGCGCGGACGGCGCCATGCGCAGCAGTCCGACCAGCCCGACAGCTGTCGCACCTCCGTCCCGGTAGGCCACGATCCCCAGACCCACGGTGAACGCCCATTCCGCGGTCCAGGCCCCGAAGAAGCTGAGCTGGGCGCGCCGAAGGTTCGGGTTGCGAGCGTTGCTGATGAAGGCGCCGGTGGCATTGCCGAGCCTGCCGCCCCGTCCCGAACCCGCAGCCACTGTGTGACGGTACCGTTCCATGCTGCACAAAGAGCGATGTGAAGGCAGTCGTCGGGAACCAATCGAGGCGAGGACCCGCACCTGGACGCAGTCAGCATCCCTGAACGACCCTGGTCGGTGCTCGCGAAGCGCCTCGTGTCTGGCTTGGCGGAGGATAGGGGATTCGAACCCCTGAGAGCTTTCACTCAACACGCTTTCCAAGCGTGCGCACTAGGCCACTATGCGAATCCTCCGCCGCAGAGGCTATCGCCTCCGGCTGCCCGCCCGAAATCGTCCCGATCGCCCGCTCGACGGGGCCAGCCGGCGGCATTGGCCACCTCGGAGGCGTCCCGTAGACTCGGCGCAGCCCCTCGTGCGGCGGCACCTTGCCCAACTCCCCCAGGGCCGGAAGGCAGCAAGGGTAAGCGAGCTCTGCCGGGTGCGCGAGGGGTCTCTTTCTCTGGCACGTGGGGTGTCGCCGCTCGGCACTAAGGTCGTCCTCGTGGATGCATCTCTGGCTCTGTACCGCAGGTACCGTCCCGACACCTTCGCGGACGTGATCGGGCAGGACCATGTGACTTTGCCGCTGTCGCACGCCCTCGACCACAACCGGGTCAACCACGCCTACCTGTTCTCCGGCCCCCGGGGCTGCGGCAAGACGACCAGTGCCCGCATCATGGCGCGGGCGCTCAACTGCGAGAACGGCCCGACCTCGGTGCCGTGCGGGAAGTGCGAGTCGTGCGTGGAGCTCGCGCGCGGCGGGCCGGGGTCCATCGACGTCATCGAGATCGACGCGGCCTCCCACGGCGGTGTCGACGACGCCCGCGACCTGCGCGAACGCGCGTTCTTCACCCCGATGAAGGCGCGCTACAAGGTGTACATCATCGACGAGGCGCACATGGTCACGCCGCAGGGCTTCAACGCGCTGCTCAAGCTCGTCGAAGAGCCGCCGTCGCACCTGCGCTTCATCTTCGCCACCACCGAGCCCGAGAAGGTGATCGGCACCATCCGGTCGCGCACCCACCACTACCCGTTCCGGCTCGTGCCCCCCAAGCTGCTCGGCGACTACCTGCTCGACCTGTGCGGCCGCGAAGGGGTGGCCATCGAGCCGACCGTCGTCCCCCTGATCGTCCGCGCCGGTGCCGGGTCGGTCCGCGACAGCCTCTCCGTGCTCGACCAGCTGATCGGGGGGTCCGGTCCCGACGGCGTCACCTACGCGCTCGCCACGGCGCTGCTCGGGTACACGCCCGACACCCTGCTCGACGAGACGGTCGACGCCCTCGCGGCCGACGACGGCGCCACGGTGTTCGGCGTGATCGAGAAGGTCGTCGAGACCGGTCAGGACCCGCGTAGGTTCGCCGAGGACCTGCTGCAGCGCCTCAGAGACCTGGTCGTCGTCTCGGCCGTCCCCGGCGCAGCGAGCCGTGGGCTGATCGAGCTCTCCGACGACAGCGCCGAGCGATTGACGGGCCAGGCGGCGCGGTTCGGCCGTGCCGACCTGACCAGGGCCGCCGACATCGTCAGCCAGGGCCTTACCGACATGCGGGGAGCCACCGCGCCCAGGCTCCTGCTCGAGATGATGTGCGCCCGCATCCTGCTCCCGGGCGTCGACGGCACCGTCGACGGGCTCGGCGCCCGGCTCGACCGGATCGAGCGGCGTCTCTCGGTGGTCGGCGACGCCAGGCCGATCGGCACCCATGCCGACGGCTCGCGACCACCTGCCGGCCCCACGGCCGCGGTAGCTCCCGCTGCGCCGGCGCCGCAGCCTGTCCCGTCGTCGGAGATGCCCACGACAGGCGAGGTTCACCAGGCCGCCCGGCCGCCCGAACCAGCACCGAGGTCGACGGCGCCCACCTCGGTCGTATCCACGTCGGCAACCCCGGCATCGCCACCTTCCGCCGGCCAGCTCGGACTCGTCGATGTCCGGCAGCTGTGGCCGGGCGTCCTCGACCGGGTCAAGCAGATGCGTCGCTACGCC
>JAWWPH010000062.1:0-4343 GCA_033850875.1 Nocardioidaceae bacterium
ACTCCGTCCAGCCGGCGTATGTTGTTCAGGTCGTGAAGAACGGCTCCAGCCTGGGCTTCAAGGTCGTTCAGACGGTGCCCAGCGTCGACCAGACCTTCGGGGGCCTGTTCAGCGCCAGCTCGCCGGCACCCAGCCGTACCGAGCCGGCGAAGGCGACCGGTTCGCCGCCCCCGTGGGCGCAGTGAGTCCGCGCCGGTGGGCGCGCAGTGAGAGAGAGTTGAGACGGCAATGACGACCGACGTCACCACGAGCACCACCGATCCGGCCGTCACCAGCAGCGGGGGCGACACGCCCCCGCTGCTGCGCATGTCGCAGACCACGCCGACCCGCCTGTGGAACGACTCGGCCACGCTGTCCGAGCTGTCGGCGGCGATCGGATGGGGTGCTGTCGGCGCGACCTGCAACCCCGTCATCGCTCTGGCCGCCCTGCGCAGCGACCTCCCGCGCTGGCAGGAGCGGATCCGCGAGTACGCCGCCGAGCACCCGTCGGCGTCGGAGTCCGACATCGGCTGGGCCATGGTGAAGGAGCTGTCGGTCGAGGCGGCCGCCCTGCTCGACGACGCGTTCTCCGAGCACGCCGGCCGCAACGGACGGTTGTCGGTGCAGACCGACCCGCGGCTGTACCGCGACACCGACGCGCTGGTGGCTCAGGCCGTGGAGTTCGACGCCCTGGCCCCGAACATCATCGTGAAGATCCCCGCCACCGAGACCGGCATCCGGGCCATGGAGGAGGCGACCTATCGCGGCATCAGCATCAATGCGACCGTCTCGTTCACGGTGCCGCAGGCGCTGGCGGTCGCCGAGGCCATCGAGCGAGGGCTCGAGCGCCGGGAGGCCGACGGCCTCGAGGTCGCCGCCATGGGCCCGGTCTGCACCATCATGGTGGGCCGGCTCGACGACTGGATGAAGGCCGCCGCCAAGCGCGACTCGGTCGTCGTCGACCCCGGCGTCTTCGAGTGGGCCGGCGTCGCGGTGTTCAAGCGGGCGTATGCGCTGTTCCAGGAGCGGGGCTTCCGTACCCGCCTGCTGTCGGCCGCCTTCCGCAACCACATGCACTGGAGCTCGCTCGTCGGCGGCGACGTGGTCATCTCGCCGCCGTTCGAGTGGCAGGTCAGGCTCAACGCGAGCGGCATCGAGCCGTTGCCACGCATCGACGAGCCCGTCGCCGACGCCGTCCTCGACACCTTGTACCAGCAGCTGCCGGACTTCCGCCGTGCCTACGACACCGACGGCATGACCCCGGCGCAGTTCCAGGACTACGGCGCGACCCGCAAGACGCTGCGCCAGTTCCTCGCCGCCTGCGCCGAGCTCGAGACGCTCGTGCGCGACGTCGTCCTGCCCGATCCGGAGAAGTAAGCCCGCCCGGGTAGCGGCCAGGGTCGGCTGGCGACCTCAGGAGCCGTGCATGAGCAGGACCGGCTTGACCACCTCACCGCTGACGCAGTCCGCGGCGGCCGCGTCGATCTCGGCGAGACGGTAGTGGGTGATGAGCCGGTCGAAGGGGAGCAGGCCGCGCCGGTGCAGGTCGAGCAGGCGGGGGATCGACGAGCTCGGCGTGCTGTCGCCCTGCAGGACGCCGCGGATCGTGACCCCCTTGATCATGGCCTCCAGCAGGGGGAACCGGCCCGACACCCCGGGCGGAGCCGTGCCGACGTACGCACAGGTCCCCAGCGAGTCGAGTGCTCGCACGGCCGTGGTGAACATGTCGGTGTCGCCCGTCGTCTCGAAGGCGAACTCGACACCGCGGCCACTGGTGGCGTCCTTGATCGCGACCAGCGGGTCGGTGTCGAGAGGAGACACGACGTGGGTCGCGCCGAGCTCCTCGGCCAGCCGCAGCCGGGACTCCCGGCGGTTCACGGCGATGATCGTCGTGGCGCCGCACAGCCGGGCCGCCATGACAGCGCACAGGCCGACCGAGCCTGCCCCGAAGACGGCGACCGACGAGCCGGGTCGTACTCGCAGGACGTCCAGGACCGTGCCGGCCCCCGTCTGGACGCCGCACGCCAGCGGACCGGCGATGCGCAGGTCGGTGTCGTCCGGGACCTTCACGACGCAGCGCGCGGACGCGACCGCCAGCGTGCCGAACGACGACTGCCCGAAGAAGTGGTCCCCGACCGGTCTGCCGTGCACGTCGGTCGTCGCCACGGACCCGTCGGGGCGGCGGCAGCCGAACTTCAGCGCGGCGATGGAGTCGCAGTACGCCGACCGGCCGGTCAGACATCGCCGGCACGCTCCGCACGACGGGAAGCTGAGCACGACCGAGTCGCCCGGCGCGACACCGGCGACGGCGCTGCCGGTCTCGAGCACGACCCCGGCTCCCTCGTGACCCAGCACGGCGGGCAGGCACTCCGGTCGCGAGTCGCGTACCAGCAGGTCGGTATGGCACATGCCGGTCGCGACGATCTCGACGAGCACCTCGTCAGGTCGCGGGCCCTCCAGCTCCACGTCCTCCAGGACGAACGACCCGCCCGGCTCCCGTACGACCGCGCTGGTCGCGTGCCGAGGCTGGGGGATCGGACCCGATGCCGTGCTCACTGGGTAGCGGTCAGACCGCCGTCGAGGGTGAGGATCTGGCCGGTGACGAATGCCGAGGCGTCGGAGCAGAAGAACAGGACCGCGCCGACCAGGTCGTCGGTGTCGGCGATGCGCCGCAGCGGGATGCGGGAGACCAGCCGGTTGTAGAAGTCCTCGTCTTTCAACAGGTCGGCCGCCTGCTCGGTGCGCACGAACGTGGGGGAGATGGCGTTGACCCGGATGCCGTGCTTGGCCCACTCGGTGGCGTGCTGGCGGGTCAGGGCGTCCATCGCGCCCTTGGCCGCCACGTACGCCGAGTAGCCGGCGTCGATGCCGAGCTGGCCGCGGACGGAGCTGATGTTGAGCACAGAGCCGCCGCGACCGCCGTCGATCATCGCCCGCGCCGCCGCCTGCGAGACCAGCAGCGCGGTGGTCAGGTTGAGGTCGAGGATCCGGTCCCACTCCGACTTCGGGTAGTCCTCGGCGTTGTACAAGGCCGTGCCGGCGCCACCGCCGATCCCGTTGACGAGGATGTCGACGCGGCCGAACGCGTCGAGAGTCTGTGCAACGGCGTCGTCCGCCGCCACCTTGTCGGCCATGTCACCGGCGATGACCAGGGGCTCGCCGCCGGCGTTCTCGACCGCCTTGCGCGCCTCGGCCAGCCGCTCCTCCGACCGGCCGACGATCGCGACCTTCGCGCCGACGGCTGCGAGAGCGGCACAGGTCCGCACACCGACGCCTCCGGAGCCTCCCGCCACGATCGCGACCCGGTCGGGAAGGGTGAAGCGCCGCAGCTCCTCGAAGCTCTGCTCGGTCATGTGTACGGGCCTCCCGGGGCGAGTTCGGTGAGCGGACGGGCTGTACCCGCGGTGCGCGGAGTCAGCGGACGGGGCTGCGCTTGGCGGTGAACTTGTCCCACAGCGAGGCCGCATTGAGCGACTGGATGTGGTCCATCATGTAGCCCTGGCCCACGTCGACCGGCCCGAACTTGTCGCGGAAGTCGACCCGAGCGACCGTCTCCTCGCGCGACCAGCCCTTCGCGACGGCCTCGGCGACCGCGCTGGTCCACTCGAGCAGCACCGCACGCTGGGTGGCCAGGTACGCCGGCGTCGTCACCGGACCGTGTCCCGGGACGACGATGTCGACGTCGAGGCTGCCGATCACGTCGAGCGCACCGACCCACTGGTCGATGTCGGAGGTCATCAGCCAGGTCTGGCACTCGGAGAACACGGTGTCGCCGGTGAACACGACCCGCTCCTCCGGCACGTACACCGCGACCTGGCCGGGGGTGTGGCCCGGCGTGTGGATGAGGTGAACAGTCGTCGTACCGACAGTGAGGTCGAGGTCGCCGGTGAAGACCAGGTCGCCCCGGTTGGGGTCCTCGTAGTAGGTGTCACGGTCGGGGACGATCGGGGCCGCCTCCGGGTCGTCGGTCGGGATGGCCTCGAGCGCGTAGTCGTACGGGTCGAGGTCGGGAGTCGGGACCATGAAGTTGTCGGCGACGCCGCGGTGGTGCACGACCTCACCGGCGCCCTTGAACCAGTAGTTGCCGAAGATGTGGTCGACGTGGTGCTCGGTGTTGATGACGAATCTGATCGGGCCGTGCGTCTCCGCGTCCTCTCGCATCGCCACGGCCCTCGTGGGGAGCTGCGGGGTGTCGACGACCACCACACCGCCGGAAGTCACGACGTAGCTGGGGTTGCAGCCACGGATCTCGGTGGACGTGAACACCTTGGGCGTCACACGCTGCAAGACGGCACCTCCCTCTGGAGTGCCCGGGCGGGGCCGGGCGTCACCTCACCGGTGCAGCGGCTGAGTCGACGATGCTT
>JAWWPH010000073.1:0-3745 GCA_033850875.1 Nocardioidaceae bacterium
TTGCGGGCCGCCACCGTCAACTCCGCCAACGTCGACGCCTGGTCCGAGATCGAGCACGACCTCCTGGACGACCGGCTCGACGTGCTGCTGGTCTCGCCCGAGCGGCTGGCCAACCCCGGTTTCGGGCGCCGGGTGCTCGACGCCTGTGCCGGTCGGCTCGGCCTGCTCGTGATCGACGAGGCGCACTCGGTCTCGGACTGGGGCCATGACTTCCGGCCCGACTACCGCCGGGTGGCCGACGTGCTGCGCAGACTCAACCCGGACACGCCGGTGCTGGCGACGACCGCTACGGCCAACGCGCGGGTGACCGACGACGTCGCGGAGCAGCTGGGGGAGGCGACGCTCGTGCTGCGCGGTCCGCTCGCCCGCAGCAGCCTGGAGCTCGCGGTGCTCACGCCGATGAGCCCCCTGGAGCGGTTCGCGTGGGTGGCCGAGCAGCTCCCGGCGCTCCCCGGCAGCGGGATCGTCTACACGCTGACGGTCTCCGACGCCGAGCGGCTCACCGCCGCGATCGCCGGGGTGAACGGCCCCGACCTCCCGGTGGCCTCCTACACGGGACAGCTCGACGGAGCGGACCGGGAGCGGCTGGAGGAGAGCCTGCGCGCGAACGAGGTCAAGGCCCTCGTGGCCACGTCGGCGCTGGGAATGGGCTACGACAAGCCCGACCTCGGCTTCGTCGTCCATGTGGGGGCACCCCCGTCACCGGTCTCGTATTACCAGCAGGTCGGTCGCGCGGGACGCGGCATCGACCATGCCCTCGTCGTCTTGTTGCCGTCGGCCGCCGACCAGGGGGTGTGGGACTACTTCGCGACGGCGACGATCCCCGATCGCGAGCAGGTGACCCGCCTGCTTGCGGCGCTCGACCAGGACAGCTCCGAAGGTGTCTGGACGGTGCCGGCGGTCGAGGCGGAGACGGGCCTACGGCGCACCAGAGTCGAGCTGATGCTCAAGCAGCTCGCTGTCGACGGCGCGGTGGAGCGGGTCGAGAGCGGCTGGCGTCGTACGTCGGTGCCGTGGACCTACGACGCGGACCACTACGAGTCGGTGATTGCCACCCGGCGCCGTGAAGCGGCGATCATGCACTCCTACATCGAGGGCCGCACCTGTCTCATGCAGCTGCTGCAGGAGTCGCTCGACGATCCGAGCGCCCGTCCCTGCGGGCGGTGCTCGGTGTGTCGGGGGGGCCTCCCTGACGGGCTCGCGGCACGACCGGAACCGGCCACGGTCGAGAAGGTGGCTGCCATCCTGCGGGGGGAGAGGCATCTGCTGGCGCCACGCAAGATGTGGCCCGGAGGCGAGTTCGGCAGGCGCGGCCGCATCGCCGCCTCCGAGCTGGCGGAGGAGGGCCGTACGCTCGTCTTCGCCGACGCGCCCGAGTGGGCCGACGACATCCGCCGGTTCGGCTCACGGTCCGGTCCCTCCGACGCGCTGCTCGCCTCCGCTGTGGCCAGGCTGGCGGAGTGGAGGTCGACCTGGTCCGCGCGCCCTGAGGTGGTGGTCTCACTGCCCGCGGCGGGATGGGCACCGCTCGTCGACGGCGTCGCCGACCACCTCGCCCAGGTAGGCCGGCTGGAGCGCAGCGAACTGACGGTGGCCTCCCGACCCGACGACCCGGCGCAGCTCAACTCGGCGGAGGAGGCCGCGTTCTGGAGGCAGGCGCTGAGCTTGGACGACGCCGCCGCCGAACGGCTGACCGGGCGACCTGTGCTGCTGGTGGTCGACGCCACCGCGTCGCTGTGGCCGGTGACGATGGGTGCGGCTCTGCTGAGGAACGCGGGCGCGACGACCGTCCTGCCGCTGCTGATCCATCGGCGGCCATGAGCCGGCCCCACCCCCGTCGACACATGCGCCGGGGCGTCGCCGGCGGGACCCGTTCACCGTGTCCGGCCAGTACGCTGCGAACGTGTGGAGGCAACGGTTCGGCTTCGCCACAGTGCTCGCGCTGGGGCTGACCGCGGTCGCCATCGTCGTCGCCGTCGTGAAGCACCTGCCCTATCGGGACCCGGACGGCGTCGTCGGGCCGACGTTCGTGCTGCTGCCGATCATCCTGACTCTGGCCTTTCTCACCGACGTCGTGCCGCGTGCCGTGATCCGGGCGCGCCGCGGGGGCTCCCTCCGCCGGTTCCGTTCCCAGTTCAGGGCGGTCACGCTGGAGCGCTGGCCGATGGAGCGCGTCCGGTTCGCCCTGCTCGGGCTCGGCAGCTGGTACCTGACGTACGTCTCGTTCCGGAACCTGAAGAGCTACGTGCCCTTCGTCAACCCGCACCTGTGGGACTCCGACCTCGACCGGCTGGACCGTGCGATCCTCTTCGGCCACGACCCGGCGGTCGTGCTCCACGACCTGCTCGGCACCGGCTGGGCGGCCCATCTGTGCTCCGGCGTCTACATCGCCTGGATCGGGCTCGTCCCTGTCACCCTCGCCGCCGCGCTGGTGTGGTCGCGCAACGTCTCCGGCGGGTCGTGGCTGGTGACAGCGGTGGCCGTCGACTGGGTGCTGGGGGTGGCGACGTACTACCTACTGCCGACGCTCGGACCGATCTACGCCCGGCCCGGACTGTTCAGCTCGCTGCCGCAGACGTACGTGTCCCGCATCCAGGAGTCGATGCTCGACCAGCGTGAGGCGGTGCTGGCGAACCCGTTCGGCACCGAAGCCGTCCAGACGATCGCCGCATTCGCCTCGCTCCACGTCGGCATCACGGTCACGGTCTGCGTCATCGCCCAGCTGCTCAGGCTGAACATCTGGTTCCGCGTCGCCTTGTGGGTGTTCTTGGCGCTCACGGTGATCTCGACCATCTACCTGGGCTGGCACTACCTCGTCGACGCCTTCGGAGGTGCTGTGCTGGGCGTGGCGGGAGCCTGGGTCGCAGCGATCGGGACAGGCAACCACATCCGCTGGCGCCCGGTCCACCGCAGGGAGCCCGCCGAGCTCGAGCCCGTCTCGCTCTGACACCGGCGTCGCCGGTCCACCCTCGATACCGTACGGCCATGGAGCGGCGCCGTGTGATCGTCCGGGGAGCGGTGCAGGGCGTGTTCTTCCGGGACAGCTGCCGGCAGGCCGCCCTCGCCGCGAACGTCAACGGCTGGGTGCGGAACAGCCCCGACGGCAGCGTCGAGGCGGTGTTCGAGGGGGACCCTGAGTCGGTACGGGCCTTGTGCGAGTGGTGCCGCGAGGGGCCGCCGCACGCACGGGTCGCTGACGTGGAGGTGGTGGCGGAGCCCGTCCGGGGCGAGTCGGGTTTCCAGGTGCGCTGAAGGCCGGTGCTCGCCTTCCGGTCGTCGCAGCGCGCGGCGCGTGGCAGGCTCGGACCATGGCATTCAAGCTGCACAACGCCGCGGGGTACGAGAGCTTCCCCGACGACGCCTCCTACGAGTTCAACGATGCGGGGCTGCTGGTCATCCGGCTGGGCGCAGGCGGCGGCAGCCTCACCTACTCACCACAGGCCTGGACGGTGGTGGAGGAGCCGAACAGCGACGGTGGCTATCACCTGCAGAGCGGTCGATTCTCCCGCGAGTGACGAGGTCACGGGCGGAGCGTCGCGGACGACGCCGCCGTCGCGGGCCCGGCACGCCGCACACGGGACGTACGGGTCGCAGCGCCCGTCGTTCGGGCAACGCAGCCCGCGGTAGGCCAACCGGGTGGCCCGGTAGTTGAGCTCGCGGACCACATCGTCCTCGGGCATGCCGGCGGCTCTCATGGCGCCCATGATCTGTCGTGGGACGATGTCCACGCAGCCTCATCCGGCTA
>JAWWPH010000103.1:0-7385 GCA_033850875.1 Nocardioidaceae bacterium
CACGAGGTTAACCAGGATCAGGATGATGATCGCCGTTACCAGCGTGCCGAACACGTTCCAGCCGCGGCCCCGGACCAGCTGGCGGCTGCGGCCGAAGGCCGACAGCATCGGGGGCTGCTCGATGACCACCACCGGGATGACGACCGCCCAGATGGTGATCAGGAACAAGCCGGGCACGATGAGCAGCACGAGACCGAGGCCGATGGCGATGCCGGCGAGGATCGACGCGATGGCGACCCGGCCCACGAAGGGACGCGCCACCTGCAGCGTCTCGGACAACGACAAGTCGACGCGTCCGTCGCGGACGTCCTCGACGGCCTTCACCAGTGCGGCCTGCAGGAGGAACGCCGCGATGATGCCGACGATCGACGCCAGCAGTGCTCCGACGACGCCCAGGAGCCCGGCGAGAATGGCTTCGATGATCACCGCGGCCAGATAGACGACGAAGGCGATCGTCAACAGGTGGGCAGCATGCGTGCGGTACATCCGCCACGCCTCGCCGATGATTCCGGTCAGGGGATTCACAGGTAAGACGCTACTGCTCCCGGCGGTGGAAATGGCCGAGCGCGTGCGTCCCGTGTGTCGCGCGCCCCCCGACCGGTCGACGTACGCCTGTGGCAGGCGGGGTCAGAACGGTACGCCCTGTGTCAGGAGACCCGCACCGGCGGCACGGCCGGAGACGATGCGGCAGAACTCGACGGCGTCCAGGGCGATCTCCTCGCCCGCAACGGCCGTGGTGTAGCTGCCTCCCGCGGTGCCCTCGAGCCGCAAGGTGAAGGGCTTCGCGTGCCGGCGTGCCCACTCGGCCACGATGTCGGCCACGATCCGGCCGTCGTGCTCGGGCGTGAGGACCAGCGGGCGTCCGGTCGCCCGGCTGATGTCGACGCGGTGCATCCAGGTGTCGCGGGTCAAGATGACGTCGACGAGGTAGCCCACCCTCCAGGTCTCCATCACCGTGTCGACCTCGACCTTCATCGGTGCACGTCGAAGCAGCCCGGGTATCCGCGAGCGGACGCGGGCAGCGCGCGGCGCCACCGCGGTCAGGCGCTCCACGATCTGGTGAGGAGCGAGGTGCGCCCGCTCGCGCACCTGGACCTCGGTCATCCCGTCGATCGCCGGCCGGTCGCCGGCGATCTTGTTCCCGGCGCGGAACTGGTGGATGAAGCGCGGGATCCACGCGTGGCCCTCCATGGCGCCGAGCACGTGGCAGGCGACGGCCCGCACGTCCCACTCGGTGCAGTCGGTGGGCCGGGCCCAGTCCTCGGGCGTGAGGTCGGCGAGGAGCTCGGCGAAGCGCCGGTTCTCGGTCGCTGCGATCATGGCGGCTTCACGTCTGTCGAGTGAGGGTATCTGCCCGACCGGTGTACTGGTGATGCTCATGAGTGTGCTCTCCTCTGCTCGGTCCTGCGTCGGTTGGCCTGGTGGGTGACGAACATCTCGGCGGCCTCGTCGATCAGCCTCAGCCAGCGGTCTCCGCCCGGGTCGTTGGACAGTTGCTGGTCGATCAGCCCGGTGCCGATCGCCGTCAACAGGTCCATCGCCGCCGGATCCGTGATGCCGCTCGTCTCCAGCAGCTGCCGCACGCCCTCGAGGCCTCTGACGCTCAAGGCAAACGACTCGGGGGAGGGCTCGAACCCCGGGATCGTGCGCTGGAACAGGAGCTGGTAGCGCGCCGGGTCCTCTGTACAGAAACGGGCGAAGAGGTGCAGGCAGAGCCTGACGTCGACCACTGGATCGCCGCTGAGGGCGAGCGTCGCCTGCACCTGGAGGAACTCGTGGGCGCCCTGTGCGTACATGGCGTCGTAGATGGCGTTCTTGGAGCTGAAGTAGGAGTACAGCGACGGTGCGCGCATGCCCATCGCGCTCGCCACCTCGCGAAGCGAGAGCCCGGCAAGGCCTTCGCTGCGGGCGATCCGCCAGGCCACCTCGAGGACTTCGGCTCGGGTAGCCGAATGCCGTTCGGTGCGTCGATCACGCTTTGATTCACCTAACACAGTTAGGAGTATCTACCGGTGATCGGACTCTTGTCAACGGTCTTCGCTGCGACGACGATGAGTTTCCTGTCGGTGGCGAGTCATAGAGTCGCGGCACCTGCGAGAGGAGACCTGATGACAGCGGTGCGAGTACTGGTGGGCACGCGCAAGGGCGCGTTCGTGTTGACCTCCGATGCAAAGCGCAAGGAGTGGGAGGTCGACGGCCCGCACTTCGCCGGCTGGGAGGTCTACCACGTCAACGGGTCTCCGGTCGACCCCTCGCGCCTGTACGCTTCGCAGTCGACAGGATGGTTCGGTCAGCTGATCCAGCGCTCGGACGACGGCGGCAAGACGTGGTCACCGGTCGACAACCACTTCGAGTACGACGGCGTTCCGGGCACGCACCAGTGGTACGACGGCACGCCGCACCCTTGGGAGTTCGCCCGGGTATGGCACCTGGAGCCGTCACTCACCGATCCCGACACCGTCTATGCGGGCGTCGAGGACGCTGCCATGTTCCGTACCGTCGACGGGGGGCAGAGCTGGCACGAGCTGTCGGGGCTGCGCGAGCACGGCACGGGGTCGTCCTGGCAGCCGGGCGCCGGCGGCATGTGTCTGCACACGATCGTGCAGGACCCGAGCGCGCCCGGCCGTCTGTACGCCGCGATCTCCGCGGCCGGCGTCTTCCGTAGCGACGACGAGGGTCAGTCCTGGCGTCCGGTCAACCACGGCCTGAAGTCGGAGGGAATCCCCGACTCCGACGCCGAGGTCGGGCACTGCGTCCACCGCATCGCCCTGCACCCGGATCGCCCGGAGACCCTGTTCATGCAGAAGCACTGGGACGTGATGCGCACCGACGACGCGGCGGAGTCCTGGCGTGAGATCAGCGGCAACCTGCCCACCGACTTCGGGTTCGTGGTCGACATCCATGCCCACGAGCCCGACACCGTCTACGTCGTGCCGATCACGAGCGACTCGCAGCACTTCCCCTACGAGGGGAAGCTGCAGGTCTTCCGCAGCCGGACCGGTGGCGACGAGTGGGAGGCGCTCACCGAGGGCCTGCCGCAGCGCGACTGCTACGTCAACGTGCTGCGTGACGCGATGGCCGTCGACTCGGTGGACGAGTGCGGCGTCTACTTCGGAACGACCGGTGGCCAGGTCTACGCCTCGGCCGACTCCGGCGACAGCTGGGAGCCGATCGTGCGTGACCTGCCTGCGGTGCTGTCCGTCGAAGTGCAGACGTTGGCATGATCCGCGTCGTACTCCCCGCGCATCTGCGCAACCTCGCGCAGGTCACGGGCGAGGTGAGCCTCGAGGTCGACGGCGAGCCGACGCAGAGCTCGGTCCTCGACGCGCTCGAGGCACGTTACCCGGTGCTGTGCGGAACGATCCGCGACCGCGCGTCGCAGCGCCGTCGTGCCTTCGTCAGGTTCTTCGCGTGCGAGCAGGATCTGTCGCACGAGCCGCCCGACGCACCGCTGCCCGCCGCGGTGGCGCAGGGCAGCGAGCCGTTCTTGATCGTCGGGGCGATGGCCGGCGGTTAGCGGGGACGAACCCGCTCGATCGCGCCGCGACGAGAGGCGAACACTTCCGCCAGTGGCGCGCTGACTGCCACGACGAGCAGTCGGTGCGAGGGCGGATCACTGCGAGTCCGCCCTCGCGGGTTGAAGGCGCCGTCCCAGCGGATCGACGACCTACTCGAGGGTGTCCGGGTCAGGGCCGACGCGATGACCCTTGTCGAGCCCGGCGATGTCGGAGCGGTCGTCGTCGTCGAGCTCGAAACCGAACAGGTCCATGTTGCTCGCCATGCGCGACGGGTTGACCGACTTCGGGATGATCACGTTGCCGAGGTCGAGGTGCCAGCGCAGGATGACCTGCGCAGGGCTGACCTCGTGCTTCTTCGCGATCGTCGCGATCGTGGGGTCGTCGAGGAAGTCCCCGCCCGCCGCGAGCGGGCTCCACGCTTCGGTGACGATGCCGTGCTCGGCGTGGAAGGCGCGCAGCTCGCGTTGCTGGAGCCAGGGGTGGAGCTCGATCTGGTTGATCGCCGGCACGATGTCGGTCTCGTCGAAGAGCCGCTGAAGGTGAGGAGGCTGGAAGTTCGAGACGCCGATTGCCCGCACCCTGCCTTCGGAGTAGAGAGACTCCAACGCCTTCCACGTCTCGACGTACCGGTCCTGGGACGGCACCGGCCAGTGGATGAGGTACAGGTCGAGGTAGTCGAATCCGAGACGTTGCATGCTGGCGTCGAACGCCTTGCGTGCCGAGTCGTAGCCCTGGTCGTCGTTCCAGCACTTCGTGGTGACGAAGATGTCCTCGCGGTCGACGGGCGACTCCGCGATGGCCTCGCCCACGGCCTCCTCGTTCCCGTAGATCTTGGCGGTGTCGATGTGGCGGTATCCGGTCTCGAGTGCCGACGACACGGCCGCCTTGGTCTCCTCGCTGGGCACGAGGAAGACGCCGAACCCTACCTGCGGGATCTCGACGCCGTTGTTGAAGGTCAGTGAAGGGATTTTTGGCATGTCCGCAAACGTAGCAGCGGGGCAAAAGGGCTGCTGGTGGTCGTACCGCTGGTCCAGGTACCGCGGCTACTGGTCCGGGAAGCGACGCAGGACCGCCGGGTTGGCGCAGTGGGCGAGTGGCTCTCCCCGCAGGTAGCGACCGACCTCCTCGGCGGCGATGCGCGCCGCGTTCGCTGCCGTCTGCCTGCTGGCACCGGCGAGATGCGGGGTCATCACCACGTTGGCCGTGCGCAGGAGACGGGACCCGGCGGGGATCGGCTCCTGCGGGAAGACGTCCACCGCAGCACCGAAGAGATGCCCGCTGTCGAGAGCGTCGCAGAGGGCGTCGTAGTCCAGCAGCGACCCACGCGCGCAGTTGACGAGGATCGACCCCTCGGGCATCGAGGCAATCTCGGCCGCGCCGATCATCCCTCGTGACTCTTCGGTGGCCCGGGCGTGCAGCGACACGACGCTGGAGCACGCCAACAGCTCGTCCAGAGGAACCAGCGAGACGCGAGCGTCGGTCCCCGACGCGTCCACGTACGGGTCGAAGACCACGACTCGTGCGCCGAACCCGTCGAGGATGCGGGCAACGCGATGGCCGACCGCGCCGTAGCCGACGAGCCCGACCGTACTGGCCTCGAGCTCCGGTCCGACCGTCTCGTAGCTGTAGTAGTCGCTTCGCCAGGTGGCCCCCGTCAGGTCGGAATGCGTCTGCGGAATCCGCCTCATCGCCGCCAGCATCATGGCGACGGTGTGCTCCGCCGTCGCGGTCGCGTTGCGACCGGGTGCCGAGCACACGGCGACACCGTGCCGAGTCGCTGCGTCGAGGTTGGCGTTGACGGGTCCGCCCCGGGTGACACAGAACAAGCGAAGGGCGGGAGCGGACTCGAGCACCTTCTCGGTAAGCGGGCCCATCTGGGTGAGACAGATCTCGACGCCGTCGAGGGCCTTGGCCATCTCGTCCTCGGTCCCTGATGCCTCGTCGACCTCGGCCACGGCTGAGAACGGTTCGCTCGGCCACGGCAACATGAGCTCACGGATGTCGAGGTCGCGGGGCACCTGTGTCCTCAGGGCGTCTCGAAGCAGCCGGTTCAGGACGAAGTGGTCACCCGCGCAGAGAATCGCGGCCGGTGTCATGCGGTCCTCCAGTCGATCGGTGTGTTGAGCTCCAGCAGGGCGACGTCGCCCGTGTCGAGGCTTATCTCGGTGAGAGCGCAGTTTCCGAGGGCAGGGAACAGCCGCCTGTAGCGCGACAGCTCGACGCCGATCAGCGAGCACAGGGCCAGCCGGATCACGGTCGAATGGGCGACGACGAGCACCCGGCCCGTTGTGTGCCGCTCGGCGATGTCCCGCAGGCAGGAGGTGAACCGCCGCGCGGCGCGTACCGGGTCCTCGCCACCCGGCAGATGGTGGCGGACCGGGTCGCGCAGGAAGTCCCGGGTGGCGTCGGGGAAGCGGACGTCCATCTCCTGGCGCGTCAGACCCTCCGCTTCGCCGAAGTCCAGCTCCCTCAGCCGTTCGTCGGTCACGAGACGCGCACCCGTGGCGGCCGCGCAGACCCGCGCCGTCTCCATGGCGCGGGACAGTGTGGACGCCCAGACTCCGTCGAGCGCCGCTGTGGTGGCCCACTGCGCGAGGTCTCGCGCCTGGTCCCGCCCACGCGAGGTCAGCTCGACGTCGCTGGTCCCTGCGTAGCGGTTCTCTCGGTGCCAGCGCGTCTCACCGTGGCGAACCAGGACAAGACGTGTCATCGTCTCGTCCGCGTGCGCGCGTGGGCTGCCGCGACCGGCTGGAGCCACCCTCGCGACTCGAGCTCCTCCACCAGGCGCAGGTAGGCCCGGTCGTAGCGGCCGGCCGAGGCCGGCGCCGGCTCGATGGTCTCGCGGACGTGGACCATGTCGCTGGCGAGTGCTTCGATCCTCTCGGAGTCGTGAGAGGCCGCGAGCAGGGCCATGCCGAGCGCCGGCTCGGCGTTGTCGAGCAGGGTGACCGGCCGCCCGAGGATGTCGGCGCGCAGCTGGGACCAGGAGCGACTCCGGCTCCCGCCGCCGGTGAACCGTATCTCGCCGCTGACGTCGGCTCCGATGAGGTCGAGGTAGTCGAAACAGAGCCGCTCGATGTATGCGACTCCCTGCAGGATGGCGGCGTACCGGTCCACGTCGTCGGGTGAGGCGCCCAACGTGAAGGCCTCGGCGTCTGAGGCGACGAAGGGGAACCGTTCACCGGTCGCGGCCAGCGGATAGGTGATCGCCTGAGCCGGCTGCCTGCGTGCCGCCAGCCGGTCGAGGTCGGCGAGGTCTCGGCCGGCGAAGTCGCGGGCGATGACGCCGGCGCCGATGTTCGAGGCGCCGCCCGGCAGCCAGTGCCCGTCGGGCGCCCGGTGCGAGTACACCGCCCCGAGCGGATCGCGGACGAGCTGCTCGGTGACCCCTTTGAGCACGAGGGTGGTCCCGAGCACGGAGTTCCAGCTGCCCGGGACGATGACGCCCGCACCGAGCTGTGCCGCGCAGCCGTCGGTCATGCCGGCGACCACGGGTGTTCCTTGCGGAATGCGGGTGGCCGCTGCCGCCGATGCGCATACCGTACCGATGCACGTGCCCGGCCGGACCAGTGCCGGCAGTACCTCGTCGGGCACTGCGAGGCCGGAGAGCACGTCACCCGGCCACTTCTCGTCGATCAGATGCGCGCCCGTTTTCAAGGCATTGCTGAGATCGGTGGGGACCTCGTTCCCCACCAGGTGGCGGTTGACGACATCGCTCTGGTGCGCGAGCCGGGCACCCTCCCGTACCGCAGCCGGGTACTCGTCGAGCATCCACAGCAGCTTCGGCAGCGCCCAGGAGGGTTGCATCCGTAGGTACCCGAGCTCGGCCCACACCTGCTCGCCCGCCTCGTTCACCCGGTCGACGTA
>JAWWPH010000594.1:0-3030 GCA_033850875.1 Nocardioidaceae bacterium
CGCGCGTCCAAGCCGCCGAAAACGACGGCCGTTGGGTTCGGCAAAAGTTGGCCGACTTAGAGGGACAGATCCGCGCGGCCGAGAACAAAGTCGAGACGTACAAGAGCGCGAACCGCATCGTTTCGACCGATGGCCTGCGTTCCAATGAGCAGCAGGTTGCCGACTTGACGCGGGAACTCGGAACCGCACGGGCTCGCGCATCCGAAGCCCGCGCCCGGCTCGATCAGGTGCAGCGCATCGCCCGACAGGGTCGGCTTGATTCGGCTGCTGATGCATTGAAGTCGCCGGTGATCGAGCGATTGCGGAGCCAGCAGGCCGACAGTGAGCGCGAAGTCGCCCGGCTCGCTGAAACGCTCGGGAGCCGACACCCGGCGCTCGTCGAGGCACAGGCGCAGAATGCCCGGCTCAAAGGGTTGGTCCGCGATGAACTAGGCCGGATTCGGACTGGCATAGAAGCCGACTACAATGCCGCAAGCGCCAATGCTGCGAGCCTCGAGCACCAGATCGATCAGCTCAAAGGGCAGTCGAACGTGACCAGCCAAAAGCTCGTTCCGTTGCGCCAACTCGAGCGCGAAGTCGAAGTGCTGCGCGCCAGCTACGACCGCTTTGCAAAAATCCAGGATACGCTCTCTCAGCAGGAATCGGAGAGCCCGCCCGCGCGCATCATCGCGACGGCGCGACCGCCACTCTCGCCATCCAATCCGCGCCGGTTAGTGGTCGGGCTCCTGTCTTTGGGCGGAGGATTGTTCCTCGGCCTTGCTCTCGCGCTCTTGATCGAGCACTCGGCGCGATCGCGATTTGCGCCTGCCTTGCCCGGTCCCGGGCGTGGCGAAACATCACCGGCGCCCGCGGGCCGGCGCTTCTGGAACGACATCTGATCGACAATTGGCGCGCGACTTGGCGCGCCTTTTGGAGCGTCTCCACCCGAAAGCTCCCCTCGTGCACGAGTCGCTCCATTGCAAAGCGATCTTGTCATGAAACGGAACGCAGTCGGAGAGATCCATGGCGCCGTCCCTTTGGGCAGAACGTGCCGCCCCCGCGTGGTTGAACGCGCCGGCTGACGCAGACGCGCCGACCCAAGCCTCCAGACCGCGGCGAAGCGGCTTCAGCAAAGGCGCGCCCGCGTCGGACCGATCGCAATTGCTGGTCGAGGCGTTCGGTTTCGAAGCTGCGGCAGAACTGAGCGACGATTGGTCGGACCTCGTCTCCCGCTGCCTGGAGCCGAATGTATTCATGGAACCTGGCTTTGCGCTTGCAGCCGCACAACATCTCGCACGCACCGATCGCCCAACCTTCGTCGGTGTCTGGGAAAGCGACAGCGCCGGCCAACGTGGCCGCCTCGTCGGCCTTTGGGGCTTGAGCCTGCCTCGAACTGGGCGCCGACGCGATGCCGTGACACTCTGGTGTCACAAGCACGCGGCGCTTGGCTTGCCGCTCCTCGATGCCGAACGCGCCGAAACAGTCATTCCCGCTATGTTTGCTTGGCTCCGGGGAGCCTTCCCTCAGCTCCGCATTGTTGTCCTGCCAAAGCTGATCCGTGACGGTCCGACTTTCGCGCGCATTCTGGGATATGCGCTCGAGAGCGGCCTGCAATGGCGAATTCTCGATCAGCACGAACGCGCTGTGCTGACCGAAGGTGGCGCGGGCCTAACGCTGTCGAAACAACGACGCGAAGGTCTTGGCCGTCGGCGGCGTCAGCTCGAAGCGCGCGGTCCCGTCGGCATAAGCAGCGCGCACGACCCGCTTGAAATTCGCAATGCGACAGAAGCTTTTCTCGCTCTGGAAGAGAGCGGTTGGAAGGGAAGGCGTCGCACCGCGCTTTTGTCCGACGGATCACGGGCGGCGTTTGCGCGCACGATGACACGGCGTCTCGCCTGTCAAGGAAAATGCCGCATCGATGCATTGACCCTCAACGGTCGGCCGATTGCGATGGGTATCGTGCTCCGCAGCCTTGATCGCGCGTTCTTCTGGAAGATCGCTTACGACGAGGCGTTCGCTTCCCAATCGCCGGGGGTGCAGCTTGCCCTGGAGGTCACGCGCAACCAGCAGGCCGACGCGACGTGTTCGATGACGGATTCATGCGCGATCGCAGATAACCCGATGATCGATAGGCTGTGGCACGACCAGCTACCGATCGCCGACATCGCACTACCCCTGTATCCCGCGGCGAATGAGGCCCTCGCCGGTTTTGCATGGCGCGACACGCTGTTGCGACGCTTGCGAGCATGGGCCGGCAACATCGTGCGCGCTGCACGCGGCGAAACGCGGAGCTAACGGGAAAGATGCTCTACCCGAGAAGCTTGTTGATTTCTGCGCGCAACGCCGGCGCGATGTCGTCGCGCGCGAGCCCGAAGGCGACGTTGGCAGTCAAAAATCCGAGTTTCGCGCCGCAATCGTAAGTTCTGCCGTCGAAGCGCACGCCGTGGAAACTCTGCGTTTGCGCGAGTCCCTTCATGCCGTCAGTGAGCTGAATTTCGCCGCCGGCGCCTTTTTCGCCTTTTTGCAAAATACCGAAAATCTCCGGTCCGAGAATGTAGCGGCCTGAGATGATCAGATTCGAGGGCGCGGTACCCTGCTTCGGTTTCTCGACCATGCCGGTGATCTCGAACGTGTGGCCGTGATCCTCTCCCACGGAGACGATCCCGTACTGGTGCGTCTCCTCAGGCTTAACTTCCTCGACGGCGATGACGTTACCGCCGTGCTTCTCATACGCCTCGATGCATTGCGCGAGGCAGCGCGATTTCCGCTGGCCCGAGCCCATCGTCACCATGTCGGGCAGGAGCACGGCGAAAGGCTCGTCGCCGACAATGTCGCGGGCGCACCACACGGCATGACCAAGGCCGAGTGGCGCCTGCTGGCGGGTGAAGCTCGTTGCCCCCGCAGCCGGCAGATCGGCCACCAACGCTTGGTATTCCTTGGCCTTGCCCCGCTTCTGCAGCGTGTCCTCAAGCTCGTAAGCCATGTCGAAGTGATCTTCGATCACGCCCTTGTTGCGCCCAGTGACAAAGATGAAATGCTCGATTCCGGCTT
>JAWWPH010000144.1:0-3296 GCA_033850875.1 Nocardioidaceae bacterium
CGACCGGTCGGTGGCTGCGGCGGCTGTCCCTCGACGAGCTGCCCCAGCTCTGGAACGTCCTCATCGGCGACATGTCCCTCATCGGCCCGCGACCGGCGCTACCGCACCAGGTGGCGTCGTACGACGAGTCCGCGCGGCGACGGCTCGCGGTCAAGCCCGGTCTGACGGGGCTGTGGCAGGTGAGCGGTCGCTCCAACCTCAGCTGGGACGAGTCGGTACGTCTCGACTCCGACTACGTGGACAACTGGCGGCCGGGTCGCGACGTGTCGATAGCCCTGCGCACGGTCAAGGCGGTGCTCACAAAGGACGGTGCCCACTAGAGGCACCGCCTGCCTCCGCGTCGGTCCCCCCGCAGTCGCCTCACTCCGGTAGCAGCGCGATGTCCTCGTGGAGCTCCTGGTTGATGTGCGGGCCGTCGCTCGCCACCCACAGGCCGCGGCGGGTGACCAGGAAGTCCTTCCCGCCGACGCGGCGGCTCTTGGTCGGGTTCCAGCCGAGCGCCTTGCCGGAGCGGCTGTCGATCGCGCCGATCCCCGGTCGCTTCTTCGCGCCAGGCCCGGCCGAGTCCTTCCCCAGCGGGTTGTCGAGCCAGCGCTGGTGGCCCTGGACGTAGACCGCCGAGCCGGTCACGGCGACCGAGTGCAGCGTGTCGCCGCCGGTGTAGTTGATCCACGTCGGCCGCTTCGGGTGGGCGATCTTGGTCTCGAACCGTGCCGCCGCGTCACACACGGTCCGGCCCAGGTCGCCCGGGCGCGACACGTACCCGCCTGCGACGATCACGAAGTACCCGCCGGTCGGCGAGAAGTCGACGTCACGCAGGTTGTCGGGGGTCTTCGCGTTCTTGCAGCGCGAGGCGAACGGCTTGTAGTACCACGACGCGAGGCTGGCCTTCGACCTGCCCAGGTCCAGCATGAAGGCGCGGCTGCGTGCGTGGCCGGCGACGTGTGTCATGTTCCCGACCGCCACCAGGCGATGCCCGGCCGGGCTGACCGCGAACCGGTACACCGACACCGGGCCGGCGTTCGCGGCGACCGAGCCCGTGATGGAGACGCCGATGTAGTGGGTGTTCCTGCCTGTCCGCGGGTCGAGGGCGACCAGCTTGCCGGGGAACGTGCCGCCGATGACGAGCCGGCCCCGGACGAGCCTCATCTCGGTGACCCGGCCGGACCCCAGCTTCGCGTCGAAAGACCGGATGACCTTACCGGTGGAGGTGTCGATCTTCGCGATCCCCACTCGCTTGACACCGTCGACGGAGCTGAAGTCGCCGCCAACGAAGAGCTTGTTGCGGTACGGCTGGAGCGCCCATACGGCACCGCTCACGTCGGGCCTGAACCGCCGCCTCACCTCACCGCCGCGGGCGCTGAACGCGAACAGGTTGTTCCTGGTCAGCACATGGTGCGTGGCGTTGACCGAGCTGGAGTTCTGGACGGCGTGGAACGTGCCGCCCGCGTACATCGTGGCCCCCGCCTGCCGGATCGCATAGACCGCCGACTGCTTCACCGTCGCATCGTCGAGGACGTTGGGGGTGGAGTTGACGGGGTTGTCGCTGACCACCTTCGGGAGCGCTCGGGAGCCGACGGCCGCCGGCAGGCTGCTGACGGCTGCCGCCGCCGCCAGCGCGACGGCGACCCGCAGTACCAGGTTCGTGGACATCGTCTTCTCCTCCGTCGGTAGCCGGGCACCCGGCCGCGCGAGCTGATCAGACGCCGCTCGCGTGAGAACCGACAGCAGAGTAGGACAGGCTCTGCCGCATGAGAAGCAGCCGCGCCCAACGCCGGAGACGGGGGATTCTCGGCTTCGGCTCGGTCAGAAGAGCAGCGAGTTCCCCGGGTCCTCGACGATCGAGGCGACATCGGCCAGGAACCTCGAGCCCTGCTCACCGTCGGCGACCCGATGGTCGAAGGACAGGGCCAGTGTGGTGACCCAGCGTGGCTTGACCTTCCCGGCGACGACCCACGGCTGGCGCCGGATGGCGCCCATGGCGAGGATGCCCGACTCGGGGGGATTGAGGATCGGCGTCCCTGAGTCCACCCCGAACACGCCGACGTTGGTGATCGTGAAGGTGCCGCCGGACATGTCCGCCGGGGCGGTCCGCCCGGACCTCGCCACGTCGACGAGCTCGTGTAACGCCTGCGCGAGATCGCGGGCCTGCAGCCGCTCGGCGTTCTTGATGTTGGGGACGACCAGTCCCCGCGGTGTCGCCGCGGCGATGCCCAGGTTGACGTAGTCCTTCAGGACGATCTCCTGCGCGCCCTCGTCCCAGGTGGCATTGAGCTCCGGAGTACGGCGCGCAGCCAGGCAGACCGCCCTCGCGACGACGAGCAGCGGCGAGACCCTCACGTCGCGGTAGTCGCGGGACCCGCGGAGCCGCTCGACGAGCTTCATGGTGCGGGTGGCGTCGAGCGTGACCCACTCCGTCACGTGCGGTGCGCTGAACGCCGACGAGACCATCGCCTGCGCCATCGTCTTGCGGACGCCCTTGACCGGTACCCGCCGCTCGCCGCCGACCGGGCCGAGCGGTGGCTCAGGCGCTTCGCGCTGGTCCGTAGGTTCGAGGTCTGCTGACTGTGCGGCGACGAACCGCTCGACGTCGGCTCGGGTGATGGTGCCTCCCGGGCCGGTGGCGGGCACCGTCGAGAGGTCGACGCCGAGGTCGCGGGCGAGCTTGCGTACCGGTGGCTTCGCGAGCACCCGGGCGTCCGGCCCGGCGCCAGGGTCCGGCTGGACGGGCATGAGCGCGGGGGTCGGCGCGGTCAGGGCCGACGGCGCCGCGGGGGCGGCATCGGAGATGTCGACGTCGGGCGCCGGGGTGGCGTACGGCGTGAAGGCGTGCTGGACACCCTTCTGGGCGGCGGCCGGGGACACCTCCGTCGGGGTCGCTCCCTTGCGTGGGCGCCGCTTGGCGTCGGTCGTACGCGGCCCGTAGCCGACGAGGACGGAGGTCCGCCCGCCCGGGGCAGGCCCGCCGATGAGTCCGGGCTCGACAGCGGACTCCGCCGGCGGCGCCGGGACGAGGTCCTCGGCCGCGGCACCGCTGTCGGCCGGCGGACCGCTTGCTGCCGCGTCGGGCTCCCCCGTCTCGACCCGGATGATCGGAGCACCGACCTCGACCGTGTCGCCCTCGCTCGCCAGCAGCTCCACGACGGTCCCGGCGTACGGGCTGGGCAGTTCCACCAAGGACTTCGCCGTCTCGATCTCGACGATGACGTCGTTGATCTTGAGCGTGTCACCGACCTTCACCTTCCAGGTGACGAGCTCCGCCTCGGTCAGCCCCTCGCCCACATCGGGGAGCTTGA
>JAWWPH010000149.1:0-4931 GCA_033850875.1 Nocardioidaceae bacterium
GGAGCCGCTCCCCTCGTCAGGTGAGCAGGCGACGAAAGCAGAGCCCGCACCTGTGACGGGAAAGTTGGCCAAGGCCAGTCCGTTGCTGCTGCCGAAGCAACTCTGGCCCGTCGCGTTGGAGTACGACCCCTCCCGTAGGGCGTCGATGGCGACCTCTGCAGCCCCGTCCGCGGTGGTCGCGTCAGCCGACTGCTTGCGGAGCTGGATCGTCGTGTCGACACCCGTATCGGCGAACGACAGCAGTACCCCGGACACCATGCCGACGAGTGTCACGAAGATCATCGCGATGATCAGTGATGCGCCGCTGTCGTCGCTTGACGTGTGCCGCCGCGCCATCATGAGGTGTCCCGACGGTGCCCGACCAACGTGACGTAGTAGGTGGACCCCTTGTCGGCCGGGTTCTTGATGTCGAGCACCATGGTCACCGTCTGCGGCACCTGCGCACCCACTCCCGCGCAGGTGGTCGAGCACGTCACGACCGGCGCTGCCGTGTCAAGGTTGTCGACCAGGACGATGTCGGTAGTCGCTGTCGTAGACCCACCGAGGCAGACCAGGCGGTGAAGGGAGCGCTGTCCGGCGACCGTCTGCACCGAGTACGAGACGAGCACGCTGGTCGACGCCGTCGCGCTCGACGGGTCGTCCCAGCCGAGCCGGAGGACGGGCGTTCCGACCGACCCGCACAGACCCAGCGGGGCCGACGTGGTGGTGGTGTCGACGGACTGGACCAGGTTGTAGGGGGAGGTGGTGCTTCGAATGCCTGTGCTCGCCACGTCCTGGGCGAAGTAGGCGTTCCCCAGCTGGGCGTCGTGCGACTCGGCGATCCGGCGGATCGTGGAGTCCGTGTTCGTCAGGAACAGCACCAGTCCCGTTCCCAGCGAGGCGCTGATCGTGCCCATGATCGTGATCGTGAGAAGCAGCTCGATCAAGGTGAAGCCGCCGTCACGTCGCGACCTCACGTGCACGCCTTGTCGGTCGCTCGGCACGGCATCCGGATGATCACGCTGAGGGACTCCTTGGCCCTGTTGTCGGTGCTCGTGACCAGGAGGGAGAGCTTCTGCACGCCCGCGTCCGCCGAGCATGCGCCTACGAACGCGCTGCCGTTCCAGTACGAGATCGCCGTCACCTTCGCGGTGAAACCCGTGGGCGCGACGAACCCGGCGGGCGACATGTACGCCGAGACGCCCGCACAGGTGGCGTCGTAGCCGCTGGTGGACGCGTCGACCGCCGCCTCGATCGCCTCGCCGTAGGTGCGGACGACGGCACCGGCCGTCGCTTCCTTGCGATGGACGTCGGAGACGAGGACGCTGGTACCGATCCCACTGACGAGGGCGACGACCGCCACGCCGAGGATCGACATCGCCACCAGGAGCTCGACCAGTGTCTCGCCCCTCGAGTCGTCGCGTGGGAGCCGGCGGGTCGCCATCACATCTGCGACTGGTTGAAGACGCCGTACATGGCCGACACGAGCGCCACCGCCACGAAGCCGACGACCAGACCCATCACGATGATCACAGCGGGCTCGAAGAGGGCCGTGAGCTTCTTGATCTTGTAGTCGAGCTCACGCTCGTAGTACCGGGCCGTCACCTCCAGCTGGGTGTCGAGCGTGCCGGTGTCCTCACCGACCTGGATCATCTGGACGGCGGTCGCAGGGAACAGCTTCGTCGCGCCGAGGGGTCTCGCGATGCCCTCTCCTTCCAGAACAGCGAGATTGAGGCGCTCCAGCGCGCGGGTGTACACGAGGTTGCGCAGTGAGCCCGAGGCGACCGTCAGCGCCTCCGGGAGGGAGACCCCGGCATCGACCATGGACGCGAGGATGCGGCAGAACCGCTCGACGAGGGCGAACTGGATGGTGGGTCCGACGACGGGGATGCGAAGGGCGATCTTGTCCCGGCGGTGCCGGCCCGCTTCCGTGCGCATGAGCAGGAAGTAGCTCGCCACGACCGTGACGGTCCCGAGCAGCAACGCCCACCACCACTGGGTGAGGAAACCCGTGGCGGCCAGCAGCATCCGGGTCGGAAGCGGCAGCTGGACGTTGAGACCCTCGAAGAAGACCTTGAAGCGGGGAAGGACGAACGCGGACAAGATGACGACGGTGACGAGCGACATACCGGCGATGACGAGGGGGTAGATCATCGCGGCCTTCACCTTCTGGCGAGCCTCGAGGTCACGCTCCAGGTAGGCGGCGAGCTGGTCGAGCACCGTCTCGAGCTTCCCGGTCAGCTCGGCTGAGCGCAGGATCCCCCGGTAGTAGTCGGGGAACACCTTGGTGTGCCGGTCGAAGCAGTCCGACAGCGTGTCACCGCTGCGCAACCCTTCTTCGACGTCTGCCAGCATCTTCTTGACCGACGGGTTGGTCGCCTCCTGCCCCAGAGTATGGATCGCGTCGAGCAGCGGTAGGCCCGCCCGGACGAACGCCGAGAGCTGCCGCGACAGGTGCATGACCTCCTCGCGTTTGACCCGCTTGGGCATCACGTCGATGTTGAGATTCGTCTTTGTCTCAGTGACGACGATGTAGCTCAGGTCTCGGGCGCTGAGCGCTAGCTCCATCGCCTCCGCGCTCGCGGCTTTCCCCTTGCCGGTCTGGGCCGACCCGTCGGCTCCCGTCGCGGCATATGCGTAGCGGGGCATCTCAACCGCCCACCACGTAGATCGAGCGGAGCACCTCGGAGATGGTGGTCGTGCCTGAGTGGACCAGCCGCAGCGCCTCCTCCTGCAGGGTGCGCATCCCTTCCGAGCGCGCCACCTTGCGCAGGTCGTCGTGCGACGCGCGTTCGATCACCATGGCACGGATCGACTCGCTCACCGTCAACAGCTCGTACACCCCGATGCGCTCGAGGTAGCCGGTGTGCGCGCAGAAGTTGCACCCGCTGCCCTGGACGAACCCGTCCGGCGGGGGCTCACCATGCATCGTGCGGAGATAGGCGAGCTCTTCGGCGGACGGCGAGTACGCCGTCTTGCAGTGCTTGCAGATCCGTCGCATCAGCCGCTGGGCCACGACGGCGCTCACGGAGGAGGCGACCAGGAAGGACTCCACTCCCATGTCGAGCAGCCGGTGCAGCGCCGACACCGAGTCGGTCGCGTGCAGTGACGACAGCACCATGTGGCCGGTCAGGGCGGATTGCACGGCGATGCGCGCTGTCTCGACATCGCGGATCTCGCCGACGAGGAGCACGTCGGGGTCCTGGCGCAGCACCGACTTCAGGCCGCCCGCGAACGTGATCCCGGCCTGCTCGTTGATCTGGATCTGGTTGATCATCGGGAAGATGTACTCGACCGGGTCCTCGATGGTGGTGATGTTGCGCTCCGGGCTGTTGATCTCGCCCAGGGACCCGTACAGGGTCGTGGTCTTGCCGCTTCCGGTGGGTCCGGCGCAGATGATCATCCCGTACGGCGCGCTGAGCAGCTCCTGGTACGAGGCCGCCGTGTCGTCGGGCATGCCGAGGTCGGCGAGCTGGAAGAGCGGGCGGCTCTTGTCCAGCAGCCGCATGACCACCTTCTCCCCGCGGATCGTCGCGAGCGTGGAGACCCGGATGTCGACCTGGCGGCCCTCGAGGTCCAGGCTGATCTGCCCGTCCTGCGGCCGTCGCCGCTCCACGATGTTCATGTTCCCGAGGATCTTGATGCGGCTCACGATCGCCGGCCCCATGGCGCCGGGAAGCGACATGGCCTCGTGCAGCGCACCGTCGATGCGGTACCGCACGCGTACCTGGTCCTCCTGCGGCTCGATGTGGATGTCGGAGGCTCGGTCGCGCAGCGCCTGGGTGATGAGCAGCTGTACGACCTGGACCACCGGGGCGAAGTCGCTCGCCACCGCCGCCTCGGCCTTGACGGTCTTGCGCTTGGAGTCCTTCGCCTCGAAGGCCTGTACCTGGGTGCCGATGGCGGCGAGCACCCGGTAGCTGCTCCCGATGGCGCGGACGATGTCGGACTGGGCCGCCACGGCGAGGTGCACCGGTTTCGCGATGATCTCGCGGAGCTCGGTGAGGGTGGCGTCGGTCGGGTCGGCGACGGCCACCAGGACCCCGTCGTCGCCGACCGACACGGGGATCGCGAGCAGTCGGCGGGCCACCGTCTCCGAGAGCAGCTCGGTCGCCTCGGCGGCCGGTACGGTCTTGCGGAGGTCGATGACCTCCAGCGACCGCTGCTCGGCGAGCACCCTGGCGAGCTCGCGGTCGTCGAGGAGGCCCATCTCGACCAGTACCCGGCCCAGAAGTCCTCCGCCGTTGCTCTTGACCATCTCGAGGCTGTCGACGAGCTGCTTCTCGGTGAGCAGGTTCGCGTCGACCAGCATCTCGCCGAGGCGGGCTCCGCCGGGCTTGATCGTGAAATCATCGGTGGAGCTGACCCCGGGTACGAGGGACACCGGCGGGGGCGCGACGCCGTTGCCCGGCGTGCGGCGTGCGCTGCCGGCAGCCTCCGGCTCGGGGCGTCTCTCGCGTCGGAGCTTCATGCCGGGACCCGCATGTTCGCTCGCGGGGCGGGGTGGACGTCAGCGGGGTGCAGGCTGCGCGCCAGGCCCTCCTCGTAGCTGATGGCGCCGGACGCGATGAGCGCCGTGAGGGACTGCTCGAAGGAGTTCATGCCCTCGCGCTGTCCCTGCAGCAGGCAGTTCCTCAGCTGGTGGGTCTTGCCCTCCTTGATGAGGTTGCGCACAGCGGTATTGGCGACGAGCACCTCGTACGCGGCCACCATCCCGCCACCGAGCCGCGGCAGCAGCTGTTGGTAGACGATCGCCGTCAGCGTCGCCGCGAGCTGCACCCGTACCTGCGGTTGTTCGTCGCCGGGGAACACGTCGATGATCCGCGCGGCCGCATGTGACGTGTCCTTGGTGTGCAGCGTCGCGAACACGAGGTGGCCCGTCTCTGCGAGCGTCAGCGCGGACCGGATCGACTCGAGGTCTCGCAGCTCTCCCACCAGCAGTACATCGGGAT
>JAWWPH010000183.1:0-3859 GCA_033850875.1 Nocardioidaceae bacterium
TGCGCGATCGCCGCCTTCGTGTACCTGCCCAGCAGTTTCGGAGGACTCACGGGGGCCACCGGCAGCGAGTCGGTTCTGGAGCAGGCGGTGACGCACGACTTCCCCGGTATCCGCACGACGACCCTCAGCGGTGACCCGCGGGTGATCGCCCTTGTCGCTGTCCTGATCGGGATCGCGCTGGCCGCGCTGATCCTGGCGCTCACGGGCTATTTCACCGGCACCGAGCACCGCCCGGTGAAGGACGTCGGAAAGACGTCGCTCACCGGCGCAGCGACCGTCATCTTGTCGGGCCTGTCGGTCGGCTTCGAGTCGGCCGTGTACACCGCTCTCATCATCGGCGCCGCCGTGTACGGTGCGTTCCTCCTCGGCGGTGGCTCGATCATCGTGTCCCTGTTCGCGGTCTCCCTCGCCGGTACCGGCCTCCTCACCACGGTCGGCGTCATCGTGGCCATGGACACCTTCGGCCCCGTCTCCGACAACGCGCAGGGGATCGCGGAGATGTCCGGTGACGTCGACGAGCGTGGCGCGGCGATCCTCACCGAGCTCGACGCCGTCGGCAACACCACCAAGGCCATCACCAAGGGCATCGCCATCGCCACCGCCGTGCTCGCGGCAACCGCACTGTTCGGCTCGTTCACCGACGCCGTCACCGGAGCCGTCAACGATCTGTCAACAGGCGGGAACGCGCCGCGGTTCTCGCAGGCTCTGTCGCTGTTCGGCGTCGTGAACATCGTGGACCCGTCCAACCTGGTCGGCCTGCTCATCGGCGCCGCCGTGGTCTTCCTCTTCGCAGGTCTCGCCATCAACGCCGTCGGCCGCGCCGCTGGTGCGGTCGTCTTCGAGGTGCGCAGGCAGTTCCGGGAGATCCCCGGGATCATGGAAGGCACCGGCCGGCCGGAGTACGGCAAGGTCGTCGACATCTGTACGCGTGACTCGCTACGCGAACTGGCCACCCCCGGGCTGCTCGCCATCATGGCTCCGGTCGCCGTCGGCTTCGGTCTGGGCGTCGGCCCGCTGGCTTGCTACCTCGCGGGCGCGATCGGCACGGGCACGCTGATGGCTGTCTTCCTGGCGAACTCCGGTGGCGCCTGGGACAACGCCAAGAAGCTGGTCGAGGACGGCGTCCACGGAGGCAAGGGCTCGCCGGCACACGAGGCCACGATCATCGGCGACACCGTCGGCGACCCGTTCAAGGACACCGCTGGACCGGCGATCAACCCGCTGCTCAAGGTGATGAACCTCGTGTCGCTGCTGATCGCCGCAGCCGTCGTCAAGATGACCTATGGCGGTAACTCCAATACGCCGCTACGGCTGGCGATCGCGATCGTCGCCGCGCTGATCATCGTGGTCGCGGTCTACATCTCCAAGCGTCGGCCGGTCGCGATCGGCGACAGCGACACGGAGCAGGCTCCGGCAACCCCGTCGGCGACCGTCTGACGCCTGGAGGAGTGTGAACGGTGGCGCGCACGGTCTTCCTGCACGTTGGGCTCGCCAAGACCGGGACCACGTACCTGCAGCGGATCCTCGACTCCAACCGTGAGCTGATGCGGCGTAACGGCGTCCTGTACCCGGGGGCGCGGCGGGCCGACCACTTCAAGGCTGTTCTCGACCTGCGCGGCACCACCTTCCAGGGCCATACGTACCCCGGCTCGGCGGGCGCCTGGAAACGCCTCGTCGACGAGGTCGATAGCTACGACGGGGCGGCCGTGATCTCGCACGAGACCATGGCGAGAGTGCGGCGACCTCTCATCGACGAGACGGTGGCCGGGTTCGACACCGACGACGTGCGGGTCGTGATGACCGCCAGGGACCTCGCCCGCCAGGTGCCCGCGATCTGGCAGGAGCGGCTCAAGAACCGCAGTGTCGAGACGTACTCCCACTTCCTCGAGTCGGTCTTCGCCTCCGAGCACGGACGCCGCAAGCGCGGCCTGTTCTGGGAGGTGCAGGACCTCATCGGCCTCACCACACGCTGGGGCGCGGTCGTCGGGGCGGGCAACGTCACGATCGTGACCGTGCCGGCGTCGGGCGGCGACCCGCGCGAGCTGTGGCGCCGGTTCGCCCGAGCTCTGGAGCTGCCGGACGTCCCGTACGACCTGGTCGTCCAGAGCCGGAACGCCTCGCTCGGCGTCGTGGAGGCCGAGCTGCTGCGCCTGCTGAACCCTCGGCTGCCGGAGCTGACCTGGCCCGAGTACGAGTACCGGATCAAGCACCGCTTCGCCGAGCTGAACCTGGCCAGCTACCAGACCGCAGGGCGCCTCACCGTGCCCAAGGAGTGGCACGACGACGTCCAGCGGATCTCCGAGGAGGTCGTCGCCTTCCTCGGGCAGTCCGGTTGCCGGGTGGTGGGCGATCTCGCCGACCTCATGCCCCAGCTCCGGGAGCCGTTCACCGACGCCTCCGCGGGGGTCGACGACGCCGTCGTCCTCGATCTGGCCCTCCGTGTGCTCGGGAGGTACGCCGCCCAGCCGGAGCGCCCGGAGGTGCGCCGATCTCCGCGGTCGGCCCGGTCGGGCCGGGCCGACAAGGTCGCCGGCCTGATTCGCCGGGCCGCGGGGCGAATCGGGCGTGGCTGAGCCCACGCGGGTCTTCCTTCACATCGGCGCGCCGAAGACCGGTACGACGTACCTGCAGAAGGTGCTCGCGAACAACCGCGACGCGATGGAGGCGGCCGGCGTGCTGTACCCGCGGGTTGGCCGGGAGGCGCACCACAGCGCCGTGTGGTCGGTCCGCGGCACTTTCGCGAACACGGACAAGGGGGCGACGTTCGCCGACCACTGGACGCGCCTGGTTCGGCAGTCACGCGCGTGGACCGGTCACACCGTCGTCATCTCGAGTGAGCTGTTCTGCTTCTCTCGGCGTCGCAAGATCGCCGAGATCGTCGGGGCGTTCGGGGGAGCGCAGGTGCACATCGTGTACACCGCCCGCGACCTGATGCGCCAGGTGCCGGCGGTATGGCAGGAGCAGGTCAAGAACCGTGAGGTGATGACGTACCGCGACTACCTGGCCGACGTCCTCGGCAGGCGCCGCAGCCCCTTGGCCACGATGTTCTGGAACTCCCAGGATGTCCCCGACGTGCTCCGGCGGTGGTCGAGGGGCCTCGATCCGGCGTGCGTCCACCTGGTCACGGCTCCACCGGCAGGCGCTCCGGCCGATCTGCTGTGGAGCCGGTTCGCGACGGTGGTGGGGCTGGAGGCGGACGCCTACCCGTCGGGCCTGCCGGCCGCCAACACGTCGCTGAGCATCACGGCCGCCGAGACGTTGCGACGATTCAACGTGCGCCATGCGGCCGACCTGCCCATCCTGGACTACCGACGGCTGGTCCGCCGCAGGCTCGACCCCGCCTTCGCCGCAACCCTCCAGGACGGCTCGAGGCTGCCGCTGACGCGGGCCCAGCGGGACACCATCGTCGACCTGTCCGAGCAGATGGTCCGCCGGCTGCGCCGCGCCGGCTACGACGTCGTCGGGTCTCTCGACGAGCTGGTGCCGCAGCGACCGGTCGGTGCCGGCACACCGCCAGGCAGGGGCCCGGACGACCTCACCGACTCCGAGCTGGTCGACGCGCTGACCGACGTCTTGGACTACCTGCTGCGACGCCCCCGCTGACGAGCGCCCCGGAGGTGCCTCAGAACAGTGGTGGCCGCCTGGGTGGGCCGCACCCGCTGCGGCTGATGCTCCTCGGTCAGGACGGTCACGAGCAGGTCGATCGCCGCGGCGGTCACCTGCTTCGCGGGGACCCGCGCCACGGCGCCGAAACTCTCGTCGGCGGGGATCAGGTCGTCGAGATCACCGACGACCTCGTACCCCGCCTCGGCCAGGGCTGCCCTGGACCGCTCGGCGCGGACGCGAACCGCATCCTTGT
>JAWWPH010000185.1:0-3518 GCA_033850875.1 Nocardioidaceae bacterium
AGGTTGTCTCAAATTCTGTCCGGTCGGTTCGTCGAAACCCGGTGCTCGGTCGCGGGGGTACGAGGTCGGCTCCTGGCGGCGCGACCCCCGACGGGTGGTCGGCTGCGTCCGGTGCGCTGTGTCGCCCGGACTGCGGCACCTGGAGTGGGTCGCCGGCGACCGGGTGCGCCAGAGCGCATAACCGCGGCGGAGTTATACGCAGGCAGGGCCGCGGAGGCCACCGAGGACTACGACGTCAACTCAGGCGGCCCCGCGATCGCTAACAGACAAGCCCCGCGCGCGTCCCAGGCTGTCTGCGTGACTCAGCCTCCACCCTGGTCGACAACCGGGGAAGAGGCGTCAGAGTAATCGTCGGGCACCGTAGCGCACCGTTGCCGAAGCTGCCCTCGCTGGATCGTCGAGCGCAACCAGCTGGCTGTCAACGGAGCGACCCCGACGCTGGGATGCGCAACGCCGGGGCCTAGAGCCGCCCACCCGCTCGGGGGTTCAGGTGGGCGGTCCCGATAAGTCGTACCCCCTGGGCGTCGGGCTAGACGGTGCAGCGCGTGGGTACTGGAAGGTCGGGCTACGGCAGCGGGTGGCTCGGGATCGCCCGTTGTCGTAGCAGACCCTCGGCGTCGAGCACCCTGCGCCGGGGGTCGTCCCCTAGTCGACCGCGCGTGGTCAACGGGCGTCGCGCTGGCCGCGGTCGTAGTTTCTCCACGCCGCCCACAAAGCAAGGCGTTATCGCGGTGATGGACGTGGCATAAACCGTGGCCTCGCGGCCCGCTCGAAGATCGTCGTGCGTCGTCGCAGCGGATGAACGAGGCGGCCCCGGTGCGTGCATACCGAGCCCAGTAGGCACCGGGGCCTTCGCGACCTCGCGTTCAGTATCAGAGTGAGTCGCGTCTATGAAGTATCGGCAACCCTGACTGTCCGTTTTGTCGGTATACCCAAAACAGTGCTACACCGTCGCTGTGTGCAACGCGTAAGTCGGAGTGATGCGACGGCTACGCGCCTGTCATCGGCGCCCCGCCGCTGCGAGACCTGTCCGCTCCGACTACTCCTCGCCCGCGAGCAGCGGCCAGCGCTCGTGCTCGAGGAACTCCTCGAACGTATCCCCCGCACGCTCGGCCGCTATCCTTCCCCAGCTCGTCGACTGCGCGGTCAACGCCAGTAGCACGCACGGCTTGGGTTCAGCCGCCTGCCACAGCGTCCACCAGCCGTCGATGTCTCCCCGCTCCAAGGCCAGCACCATGCCCAGCGCCGTCCGGGCGCTGTCGTAGGTGTGCTGCGGCGTCAGCTCTGGCTTCAGCGGCGTCGTCATCGTGTGCTCCTTCACTTGCTTCGCCGTCGCGCCGACGTCGGCCTTAGAGTCGACCCCGGCGCTGGCCTGGAACCCGGCACCGGGCCCTGGGAACGGCCACTCGCTTGGGGGTCGGTGGCCGAACCTCCTGAGCCAATACCCCGAGCGGCTGAGGCCCACCGCTCCAATTTTGATGCACTCGGGACGGTCGGCAGCTCGCCCTTCCGTGACTCATGCGCCTGCTCGACCCGTCGGCGTTCGCGCCGAGTACGCGGACGAGACCTGGAGTCGGCAGGAGTCTGATAGCCCGAGCACGCCCCGATCGAAGAGGCGGTGGTGCAACGCGCACAGCGCCAAGCCGTTGTCGGCGTCACCAGGACCCGCGTGGCTGAACCACCGCATGTGCGCGGCCTCCAGCCCACCGAACCGGACCCAACTGGCCGCCGAATCCGCAGAAGGCGCACTGCCGGTCCCCCCAGATGGTGGCCGACCAGGACGAGCTGCGGCGCCGGGGTGACGCCGAGACGACGCTGGTCCCGTACACGGCGTCCGCGTCCAGCCCAACCGCGGTCAGAACGTCCGGGATCAGCGTCGCCGGGAACTCCCCCTCCACCACCGCCCGCGCCGTCGCGTGCAGCACCGCGGGGTCCTGCAACGCCTTTTCGACTGCGGCGCGAACCGACCCGTCGGGTTCTGCTTTGTCAACGCCCCACACGGTCCATCGGCACGTCGACGTCAAGCTCCCACAGGCCGTCGGCGCGGAGCCGGGTGAACGGGTATGCGGCAGCCTGAGAAGCACCCGTCTTCGAGGGCGGGCCGAAGTCCTCAAGAAGCGCCGCAAGGTCGGTTTGTGCCTGGGACCATGGGCGTTTGGACGATCCTGCCTGGGCGTCGCGGCCCAGCGCAAGGAGCACTAGCAGCGGCTTGTGCGTCGACCGCACACCGGCCCGCTGGTGTTGACGCAGACGGACGAGGGAGGGCGCAGGCTGGGCGGTCACCCCCACAGATGCTGCCACTGCCCGGCTACAGGCGGTCAGATGGGTAACAATGCGCCCGGCGCGGTGGGACGCAACCAGGATCAGCCGGCGAGGGCGCGCTCGATCTCGCCGACGGCGGCGGTCTCCTTCTGGGAGGTGTCGTCGGCGGCGGCCGCGACGTCCTTCGCGGATTGGAGCACGACCTGCCTGTACTCCTCGACGAGCTGCGGGGCTTTCTCCGTCAGAATGCCGACGGCCTGCTTGAGGAGCTCAAGGGTGCGTGCGTTGACCTCGTCCTTGCCGCCGGAGGGCATCTCTGGGAGGCCTCCGGTGACGAGCTTCTGCACCTCAGGCGAAGCGGCCTTGACCGCTTTGCTCGCGGCGAAGGACTCCTTGAACGTGTCGAGGAACCCAGGCTCTGCCTGGACTACGAGGGCGCTGGCGCGCAGGGCGGCGGACCGGACGGTCTTCTGCTCGTCCTCGGTGAGTGCGGTAGTGGGCTGCTGCGGCGTCTCCGTCATGTGCTGCTCCTTCTGGCTGGTGGATACCCGATGGGGCCCCATCTCTCCTGTCTACCGCAGCGAGCGGCCCCGCGCGCCTGGACGGTGGCGCAATAGTCCCCCGGCCACTCGCGCCTCGGGCCGGCAACAGCTGACCGATGCCGGTCAACGCCAAGACGTTCTCGGTGTTCATCTCAGCCGAGTACGAAGGCGATGACGAACCGCGGGAGCCCCGTGTTGCCATCCGCACGGGTTGGCGTGGGAGCTCGCATGCGGCGACTAGACGATTCCCCCTAGGACCGCTGACTGGCCGGCGACCGCAGCGGGCTGCCCGCCGGCTGGACGCCAGCGGCGTCGTGGCGGAGCTAGCGCTACTGTCGAAAGCCCCCAGCCCTAGCCCGGGTCAGGGCGCGACGTATGGGAAGGGGTCAGACCATGGCAGACGTGGAGCTCACGGTGAAGGTATGGAGACAGGGCGAGGACATCTGCCTAGTGAAGGGTGACGACTTCATAACGACCGTTCAGCGTGGCTCGTCGCCGTGGCAATATCTCGACAGGCTGCTACGCGACTCTGCCAGCGCCCCAACAGACACGACGACAGGCTGGAATGAGGGTTACGGGGAGCGAGTGCAGGACCGCGCCCGCCCCATCCCTCACCCTCGATAAGCGAAGGCGAAGTACGTCACTCGAGAGTCTTGGCAAGGTCACCAGCTTGCCCGTAGGGATGAGCGCGGCGCTGGGTGGCAACGCCGGAGT
>JAWWPH010000188.1:0-2751 GCA_033850875.1 Nocardioidaceae bacterium
GGCTCGGCTACCGTGGAGAAGTTGTGTTCAGGTTCTTGCTCACCCGGCGCTGGCTGGGCCTGTTGCTGGCCGTGGTGCTGCTCGCCTTCGCCTGTGTCGAGCTCGGCCGGTGGCAGTTCTGGCGGTACGGGCAGCGCCACGACTCCAACGAGTCGATCCGCAAGAACCTGGCCGCTGCGCCGGTGCCGGTGAGCCGCGTGATGTCCACCACCGAGCCGGTCCCCGACTCGGCCGAGTGGACGAAGGTCGTCGCGACGGGCACCTACGACCCGGCGCACGAGGAGATCGTCCTGTACCGCACCCGGGAGGGCTCCCCGGGCGTCGACGTGGTCGTACCGCTGGTCACGGCGTCCGGGACGGCACTGCTCGTCGACCGCGGGTGGATGGGGACCGTCGCCAACGGCAACGTGAGACCGGACGTCCCGGCGCCTCCTGCGGGCACCGTCACCGTCAACGGGTGGGTACGGATCAACGCCTCCGGCGGGTCGGTCACGCCGTCCAACGGGTACGTGCGGGCGATCTCGTCCGACGCCATCAAGGCCACACTGCCCTATCCGGTCTACGACGGGTTCCTCGACCGGACAGCGGAGAGCCCGCCGGCGGCGAGACCGCTGGCCGCCGCGCTGCCGCCCGACCTCAGCTCCGGGCCGTCGTTCTTCTACGGCCTGCAGTGGTGGTTCTTCGCGGTCCTCGCGTTCGGGTTCTACGTGTACTTCGCCTGGACGGAGTACACCTCGACATCGTCACCCGAGGGCCGGACCCCGGCCCGGGTCACAGCGCGCGAGTAAGGCCGCCGTCGACGGCGAGCATGACGCCGGTGACGTACCCGGCCGCCGGCGAGAGCAGGAAGGCCGCCGCCCGCCCGAACTCCTCGGGTGTGCCGTAGCGCCGCAGCGGGATGGCCGCGGCTGACGACGCACGCGCCGCCACGGGGTCGCCGCTCAACGCATCGAGCTCCTGGACCCGCTCGGTGTCGACACGGCCGGGCAGCAGCCCGTTCACCCGAATCCCCCGCGGGCCCAGCTCGTCGGCGAGCGTCTTGGCGACCATGGCCAGACCGGGGCGCAGCCCGTTGGAGATGGCCAGGCCCCCGATCGGCTGCTTGACCGACGTGGACAGCACGAACGCGAGCGCACCGCCCTCACCGAGCTCGGCACCGAGCGCACGTGCGAGCCGGACCGCGCCGAGGAAGACCGCGTCGAACGAGGCCCGCCACGCGTCGTCGGTCACGTCCATCACGGCACCCGGCGGCGGGCCACCGACACTGAGCAGGCCGCCGTCGAGACGCCCGAAGCGCTCGTGGGCCAGCGCGATCATGGCGGCGGGTGTGGCGGGGTCGCTGTTGTCGGCGACGATCCCGGCGGCGGCGGCCTCACCCAGGTCGGCGACGGCCTTGTCGACCGCCTCCGCGGACCGCGACGCCACGACGACCCGGGCGCCCTCGGCGACCAGCACCTCAGCCGCGGCTCGACCGAGGCCGCGCGTGGCGCCCGTCAGCAGGTACACGCGGTCCTGAAGTCCCAGATCCATGACGGCCATTGTGCCGCAGGCGGTGTCGGGCGTCAGGCCGTCGGGACCGGCTCGGGGTCGGACTGGTCGGCGAACTGCGTGCGGTACAGGTCGCGATAGAGGCCACCTGCCGCGATGAGCTCCGCGTGCGTGCCCTGCTCGACGACCCGGCCCTCGTTGAGGACGACGATCCGGTCGGCGTGCCGGACGGTGGACAGCCGGTGGGCGATGACCAGGGAGGTCCGGCCCTCGAGCGCCGCGTCGAGCGCGCGCTGCACGGCGGCTTCGGACTCGCTGTCGAGGTGTGCCGTCGCCTCGTCGAGGACGACGATCCTCGGCGCCTTGAGCAGCAGGCGCGCGATCGCGAGCCGCTGCCGCTCGCCGCCGCTGAGGCGGTAGCCGCGGTCGCCGACGACCGTGTCGAGCCCCTCGGGCAGCGACGCCACGAGGCCCCACACCTGAGCCGCCTGCAGGGCGGCGGTGAGCTCCGCGTCGGTCGCCTCCGGCTTCGCATACAGGAGGTTGGCGCGGATCGTGTCGTGGAACATGTGCGCGTCCTGCGTCACGTATCCCACGAGGTTGTGCAGCGACTTCTGCTGCACGTCGCGGACGTCGTGCCCGGCGACGACCACGGAGCCACCGGTGACGTCGTACAACCGGGCCACCAGGTGGGTGAGCGTCGTCTTGCCGGCTCCGGACGGGCCGACGAGAGCCACCATCTGCCCCGCCTGGAGCGTGATGTCGACGCCGTGCAGCACCTGGGTGCTGGTGAGCCCGTCGGGGCCGGTCACGACCTCGAGGCTGGCCAGAGAGATCTGGTCGGCGGTGGGGTAGCTGAAGTCGACCGAGCGGAAGTCCACGGTCGGCGGCTCCGACTCGGAGATCTCCACCGCGTCGGGGCTGTCCTGGATCATGGGCTCCAGGTCGAGGACCTCGAACACGCGCTCGAAGGAGACGAGGGCGGTGAGGATGTCGATGCGCACGTTGGACAGCGAGGTCAGCGGGCCGTACAGGCGGCCCATCAGCGCTGCGAGGGCGAGCAGCGTACCGACGGAGACGGTGCCGCTGATCGCCAGCTGCCCACCGATGCCGTACACGAGGGCGCCCGCGAGCGCCGCCACCAGCGTGAGGGCGCTGTAGAAGATGCGGCCGGTCATCGCGATGTCGATGCCGAGGTCGCGGACGGTCGCGGAGTTCCGCTCGAACTCCTGCTGCTCCTCGGCTGGTCGCCCGAACAGCTTC
>JAWWPH010000211.1:0-7148 GCA_033850875.1 Nocardioidaceae bacterium
TCATCAAGCCTCCTATTTAGGCGCTGTGATGACCGAGAGATGACCTCACCTGAGCCGCCATGACTCAGTCATGTGACGTGGTCACAGTAGGCACGTTGGGTAGTGCGGTCAATACGCATGGTTCGCAACATCGTCGGTGCATCGATTTTGCTCACGCTAGGTAGTTGGGGCAGGGCTACGTCGGTTGGCTGGTGTTCGGGGGGACCGGCGCGTCGTCGCCCATCGCCGCCAGCGTCTACGCCCTGTCGGGCAACACCGCCGGCTATCCCGCGTCGTACACGTGGAGTCACGCCAGCGGCCTCAACGACGCCTGACGGAGTGCAGGCGCTTTCAGCCTCTCCCGCGAGCTCGGTCAGTATCCACTCGTCGTGCTGGGCCATCCGAACTCGTTGAGGTACCAGCCGGCTCCGGTCGCGACGACGACGACGAGCGCCGTCAGGAGCAGTCCGGCGGCCAGGGGGACCAACCAGCCCGGTGTGCGGCGGGTATGCAGCCCGATCACCTTGGCGACGAACGCCCCGTAGAAGACGCAGCCGGCCACGGAGTGCAGCAGTACCCGGGTGTCGAGCGTCTGGAACCCCAGTGACCACAGGCAGTGGTAGGCGACGGGCAGGCTGACCAGCACTGCGAGTGCGCCCGAGCTTCGGTGTACGACTCCCAGCCCTGCGGGCACTCTCAGGCCAAGGTAGCCATACATCCAGAGGGCGGTCGTCACCTGTACCACTCCGAGAACCGCCACGATCACCGAGAGCCACACCTTCATCGCGGCGAGCCCACCGAAGCCGAACGTCACGATGGCTTCGCCGGTGGGGCTGTGCTCCCGCCCATAGACTCCGAGCGCCACTGCGACGGCCGCTCCTGCAGCCAGGGCAATGAACGCATAGCCGGCGCTCGGCCGCGAATGTCCCACGTCTGTGGCCATGACTCCTCCTGCCGACCACGATCGTGCACCCGTAGCCAGCACGTGACAAGAGCACTCGGACATGGCCCCCCTCGAGCGAGCCACCGTTGCGACGAGAACCCGTCTCAACCGAGCAGATGCCGGCCTGTCGCCTATCGACCATGAGAAGCCAGGAGTCAAGGCTGCGAGTCAGGGAGGAGGCGAGATGACCGTCGAGCTGACACAGTGCGTCATGGACCGCTATTTCGCGGAGATGGAGAAGGGAGACATCGCCGACGTATTCGCCGATGATGTCACGTGGACAACTATTGAAGCGGGGGCTGTGGTGCGAGGCCGGTTAGCCGTGCGTGACCACGTCAACGCCCTGCACCGGCTGATGGCAGACACCCAGACGCGCGAGATCGCCGTGGCGAACGGCACCGCGTACCTCGAGGGCGACTGCCTGGCAGCGCCCGATGCGACGGTGCGAGCCGCGTTCTGTCTGGTGTATGACGTCTCCGGAGAACAGATCACCGCTATGCGCCTGTACGGCTCTCTCGAGTCTGTGGTCGGGGCAGCTCCCGCGGTTGTCCCGTCTGTGCCACCGGTCGTCTCGTGAGGCGGTGCGGGAGCGCGAAGCCGACCGCGATCAGCCACGCCAGGGCCGGGAACCGCACCAGCGGCACCAGCAGCGAAAGCCCTGGCCAGACCAAGGCAAGTGTCGTGACCTCGGCGAGTGCTGCGAGGGCGAGTCCCGCCCAGGCAAGGGGCCTTGGAACCAGACGCAGTATGAGGGCCGGCACCGCGATCCCCGCCACGAGCAGCCCGAGGAACACGACGTGCGCGGGACCACCGGCCAGGAACGCCAGGTCGTGCAGGGCCCGGACGAGAGGCTCATCGGCGCGGACGGCGGGGCGGGAGACGGTCCACAGCAGCAGGCCCGACGACGCCAACGCACCGGCAGCGAGCAGGCCGCCGGCCAGTGCGATGGTCGCGCCGGGTGCCGTTACGCCCAACTGCCGCAGCCTCGCGCTCGCCGTGGCGGCGTAGATGGCCAACGGCACCGCCGAGGCGAACACCAGCACGCCGTCCGCGTGGACGGCGTCCGACTGGGAGATGAAGTACGCCCGGATCACACCCGCGGCCCCGTAGGGCGACGGCACGACACCCCCGAGGGCGGCACTCGCAACGATCCCCAGGAGGAGGAGTCCGGTGGATATGACTGCCAACAATCCAAGCGGCGGCCCGCCCTGCGGATGGCGGCGCCGTGGCATCTCAATCTCATTCATGAATCATTCATAGCATGAATCATTCAATTCTGCTACCTTCAGAGTCGTGAACGACGGAATGTCCAGCGGGGTGCGCCCAGGGCAGGGGGCGTTCTTGCTCGCTCAGGTCGGCGCGCTGGCAGCCCAGCGGTTCGCCGAGCGTCTGGCGCCACTCGGCCTCACCCCGCCCCACGCCGGTCTGCTCAGGGCGGTTGCGGCGTCGCCTGGTCGCTCTCAACAGGCGCTGGCCACCGAGCTCGGGGTCCTACCGTCCACCCTGGTCGCCCTGGTCGACGAGCTGGAAGCCGACGGTCTCTTGGAGCGGGGCCGCAATCCCACAGACCGCCGCAACTACGCCCTGCAGCTCACCCCCGCCGGCCACCAGCGCCTGCGGGAGATCGGCCGAGTGGCTCAGGCGCACGGCGCCGACCTCCTGACACCCCTTGGTCAGGAGGATCGAGTCGTCCTAGCACGCCTGCTCGAGGAGCTCGCGGAGCACCACGGCCTCACGCCCGGGGTTCATCCCGGCTACCGGACCCTCGGCGGCCGCGGGTCCGGCTGACCGGACAAGGCGGCTTCGATCCGTGCCGCGATCAGGGGCCGGAGCCCGGAAGCGATCGGAGTCCTTGAGGTCAGGCCCCTGGAGGGGAGTAGTCGACGGCCACCTTCATGGCCTCGTCGATCTCCGCCGGGGTCAGCAGGACCACCGTCTCGTACCGGCTGATCGCACCGGTCGTCGCCACCGCGCCGGCCATCGCCACTGCGGCAGCGTGGTTGGGGACGTCGACGATGACGTAGACGTCGTCACCACCGAAGGCGAAGTAGAGGGACTCCAGCGAACCTCCTACGCCGGCGACGGCACGCTCCACAGCCTTCACCCGACCGGTGCCACCCTGCTTCATGACACCTTTGAGTCCCTCAGCCGAGTACGAGACCTTGAGTAGATACTTGCCCATGAGTCGGCCTCCTCTGGTCGTTGTCATTCAAGCGGAGCTGGAACCCGGGGGTCAATGCCCGTGACCCGGCCGCCACCACCTGGCTGAGCGGTCAGGATCGGACAGACGCCCGTCCACGCCGCTGGAGGGCGGGAAGTGCGGGCGTAGGGCCTCCGACCGCCTCAGTGAGAGGAGCCGACGATCTCGGCCCGGCGCTTCTCCCACCGGTCGACGAGTGCCGTCATCTCGTCCTCGACAAAGGTCAGGAACTCTCGGGTGAGCAGGAGCCGCCTGCCTACCGGCGAGTCGTTGCTCAGGCCGGTCAGACAGCGGGTGAGCGCAGCGATCATGGGGGCGTACACGTGCTCGGTGCGCATCATCGCCCCGTGCCAGGCGTCGTCGTCGACGACGTACACGTCGCGTCGAGAGCCGCGCTCACGCTCGCGCCTGGCCATCCCCACGTGTTCGAGATACCGCACCGCCCCGGAGACGGACCCGGCGCTGAGCGCCAGGCTGCTCGCCAGCTCCGACGCGGTCATGCGTCCGTCGTCGTCGACGAGGAGAGCCGAGAAGACCAACGACGGCACTCGGGGCAGTCCCGCCTGCATCAGGGCGCTGCCCATCTGTTCGACGAAGGCCGTCGAGGTGTTGGCACTCATGCACGGAGTTTACTTCATTCAGAAGATACTGAACGAAGAGTAGGATGGCTGGCATGGCGAGACCGGGAGAACCCGACGCGATCTCGGTTCACGGTCTCGTCAAGACCTTCGGACGGACGCGGGCGCTCGACGGACTCGACCTGGAGGTCCGCGCTGGAGAAGTACACGGATTCCTCGGCCCGAACGGGGCGGGGAAGTCGACGACGATCCGCGCACTGCTCGGGCTCCTGCGGACCGACGGAGGAACGGCGAGCGTGTTCGGGCTCGATCCCTGGCGAGACGCCGTCAGCATCCATCGGCGGCTCGCGTACGTCCCTGGCGACGTCACCCTCTGGCCGAACCTCAGCGGTGGGGAGACCATCGACATGCTGACCCGGATGCGTGGCGCCGTGCCGGATCACCGGCGGCGCCAGGAGCTGCTGGAGCGGTTCTCCCTCGACCCAACGAAGAAGGGTCGGGCGTACTCCAAGGGCAACCGGCAGAAGGTGGCCCTGGTGGCGGCCTTCGCGACGGACTGCGAGCTGCTGATCCTCGACGAGCCGACCTCAGGGCTCGACCCCCTGATGGAGCAGGTCTTCAACGAGTGCGTGCTGGACCACACCGAACGCGGGGCAACGGTGCTCCTGTCCAGCCACATCCTGAGCGAGGTGGAAAGGCTGGTCGACCGCGTGACGATCATCCGGGACGGCAGGGCCATCGAGTCGGGAGCCCTCAAGGACATGCGGCACCTCCACCGCAGCAGGGTCACCGCCGAGCTCTCCTCCGCGCCTCCCGACCTCTCCCGTATCCGCGGCGTTCACGACTTCACCGTCGACGGGCAGCGGGTGAGCTGCTCGGTCAGCCCGGAGGGCCTCCCCGGGGTCCTCGAGGCCCTGACCGGGGCGGGGGTGCTGTCGCTCACCAGCACTCCGCCGTCTCTCGAGGAGCTCTTTCTGGACGCCTACCGCTCCTCCCCGGTCGGGGCCGGAGTCGAGGCGACGACGCCGTGACCGCCACCGCGGGCACGGGCCTCCTCGTCAGGTTCGCGCTGCGACGGGACCGCCTCGTGGTGGGTGTATGGCTACTGGTCCTGGTTCTCGTCTGCTACGCGTCGGCCGCCGCGACCGCCGACCTGTACCCGACGGACAAGGAGCAGGTCGCCGCCGCCGAGGCGATCAACGCCTCCCCGGCGATCGTGGCCCTGTACGGCCCCATTCTGGACGTGCACAGCCTCGGGGAGCTGGCGATGACCAAGATGACGGTGACCTATGCCGTGTTGGTGGCCGTTATGTGCCTGGTCATCGTCCGTCGCCACACGCGGGTCGAGGAGGAGAACGGCCAGACCGAGCTCGTGGGCGGGACAGCCGTGGGCCGTGACGCGCCGCTTGCTGCCGCCGTCGCCGAAGCGTCGGCTGTCGCCGTGGTGCTCGGTCTGCTCGCCGCCTCCGTCAACGCGGTCGCAGGCCTTCCCGCCGGCGGCTCTCTTGCGTTCGGAGCCTCGTGGGCCGGCGTCGGGATGGTGTCGGGGGCGCTCACCGCTGTAGCCAGTCAGCTCTCTTCCAGTGCCCGTACGTGCGCCGCGTTCGCCAGCGCCGGAGTCGGAGTGCTCTACGGGCTGCGCGCCGTGGGCGACACCGCCGTGCCGTGGCTGAGCTGGACGTCCCCGTTCGGTTGGTCGACCCAGCTGCGGGCGTACGGGAGCACGCACTGGTGGGTGCTCCTGCTCTACGTCGCGTTGACCGGGGTGCTGCTCGCCGTCGCACAGACCCTCCGGTCCTGGCGCGACCTGGGATCGGGCCTGATCGCGGCGCGGCCAGGACCCGCCGAGGGGTCTGCGCGACTGTCGAACGCGGTCGCTCTCGCCGTGCGAGTGCACACGCCCATGCTGGTCACGTGGAGCGTGGCCATGGCGGCGACGGGCGTCGTGCTCGGGGCGATCGCCCCACAGGTCGGTGACCTGCTCGACTCGGCGTCCGCGCGACAGGTGATGGAGCGACTGGGAGGCGTCGGCGTCCTGCAGGAGACACTGGTCGCCGCCGAGCTGAGTGTGGTCGCCGTGGTCGTGAGCTGCTTCGCGATCACCGTGGTCGCCCACACCGCGACCGACGAACACGAGGGGCGGACCGAGCAGGTGCTGGCCACCGCGACCTCACGGTCGACGTCCTTTGTGGCGGCAGCGGCGGTCGCCCTGCTTGGCGCCACCTGGCTGCTGCTGGTGACCGGCCTCGCCCTCGCCGTCGGGTACAGCGCTGCGGGTGGTGGCTCGTCCGCCGCGCTCGGACCCGCTGCGCTGGCCCAGGCACCGGCTGTGTGGCTGATGACCGCCCTCGCCGCGGCCTGTTTCTCGGTTCGCAGCGGCTGGGCGGCCGCGGCGTGGGGGCTGCTCGTCGCCTTCGTGACGCTCGGCCAGGTCGGCGAGCTCCTCCAGTTCCCGACTTCGGTGCTCGACGTCTCGCCGTACACCGACGTCCCGCGCATGCCGGTCGAGGACTTCGCGTGGGCACCCGAGCTCGCGCTGGCACTGGTGGCCGCCGTACTGCTGCTCGGTGCCTGGGCCCGGTTCCGCGTCCGCGACATCGCGTGAGCCCGTGCCGGTCGACGCCTGGGGGTGCGAGAGGCGGGGTCTGATGTTCTTCAAGTCCTCGATGAGTCGGCCGCGGTCGGCCTCGTGGCTCAGGACAACGACCGGCTTACGATGGCACCGATCGCGTGCTCACGAGAATCAGGGGCGCTGGAGCGGCGACGCCGACACCGCCGCCTGCGTCCGGCGCGGCCCACTTGGCCTACAGGACCGGTCCTCCGTTGTCTGGATGACGATTCTGCGATCGTGGAGCACGGAGCTGACAGGCAGTACGACGTTGAGCGCCTGGTGCGAAAGGGCGAGCCTTCCGAGTCGAGCCGTCGCGAGGAGTCGATAGCACTCCTCGGTCGTCAGCTCACATACGCCGCGCCTACGACCCTCGCCTGTCTGTGGAGTCGCGGAAAGCGGTCTTCCGACGACCGTGCAGCACCTCTCGCCGGCTGTGGTCATTCAGCGGCCGTCACCGTGACTCCTCGCCCGGAAGGCCCGGAGACGACGCCCTTCAGGCTTGGAGCGGCGGCACCCTCGACCTGTCGCTGGGTCGGCTCGAGCCGTACCTTCGCGTCGACGCAGCTGACCCCATGGGGGTGCGCGATCACGGGGTTCAGGTCGAGTTCCGACACTTCCGGGATGTCCTGCATGAGTCGTGCGACAAACTGGACGATCTGCTCGACGGTCTCGTGGTCGGCCGGGGGCGCTCCCCGGTAGCCGGTCAGCAACGGCCACATCCGCAGCGACCGGAGCGCGCTTGCCGCGTCGACGTCCGTCACCGGGGGGAGCAGGAACGACCGGTCCGCTGCGATCTCCGTCTCGACGCCCCCCGCACCGACCATGACCAGCGGCCCG
>JAWWPH010000215.1:0-3043 GCA_033850875.1 Nocardioidaceae bacterium
CCTCCACCATCGCCTCCAGCTGCACCACCGAGCCGTCCGGGACGCATTCGCCACCTGGCGAGATTGCCCCTGGCCCGCCGGTCCGCTGCCCCCTCAGCAAATGGTCATCATTCATCCGCATACCGGCAAAGTAGCCGCGACCACCGACAATTCCGCGACCACGAAACAGGTTGTACACACAGGATTCGCCGCTGGAGGCAACGCTCGTGGCGGCGCTCGGAACCGGCCGCGGGCCGGGACGGCAACCGGCGCGGTGATGCCCCGATCGCCTACCACTGTGGGTTACCGTCGAGCTACAACCCTCGATCGGAAGATGTGAGGTCGCTCGTGGTTCTCGTCCGGGTCAAGGCGGTTGCCCGCGTCAGTGTGACTCTGGTCCTGCTGGCGTCCGTGGTGGCGGCCGGCTTCGCGGGCGTGCCGGCGAGCGGGTCCGGGGACGGCCATGGCCTGCACTCGCGGCGCAACGCGCTCGACAACCGGATCGCGTCGCAGAAGTCAGACGTCGACGACATCTCGCGACAGCTTCTGCGTGCCCAGGCACGCCTGGACGACTCGGTTGCCCTCCTGGTCACCGCAAGGTCGCGGCTGGTCGCCCTGCGATCGCAGGTCCGGGCAGCGCAGAGGGCCGACAGGCGGGCTTCCGCCCGGCTCGCCGACGCGGTTCTGCGCCTGCAGTCCGCCCGCAGCGACCTGGCGCGGGGGCGGACCGAGCTGGCCACCGTGCGCGAACAGCTCACCGCGTACGCCGTGTCGAGCTACTCGTCGGGGAGCCTGACGATCTCCGGTCTCGGCATGTCGTTGAACCCGGCGACGGCCCGTCAGGTCGTGAACGGGCTGCAGGACGCCGACAGCGTGATGAACAAGCAAGCCGTTGGCCTGCAGCGGCTTCAGGCCATGCAGGTTTTGCTCACACTCACCACACAGCGCGTCCGAGCCACCAAGGACGACGTGGCCCAGCGACGTCTCGACGCTGCCCGCAACCTGTCGGCGAAGCGTTCACTGGAGGCCACAGCCAGGTCGGCCAAGGCCGACGTCCAGCACAGGGTCGCCGTCCTGCGGAGCGACCATCGGAAGCTGGCATCGGCCAAGACCGCGGAGATCCGTCGCCTGAACGCCCTCACCGCGGAGCGGCGGCGGGTCGAGCAGCGGCTGCGACAGGTTGCCGAGCGGCGCGCACGCCAGCACCACAAGAGGCTTGCGGCGACGACGAGCACCACTCCCGTGGCGGTGACACAGAACGACGGCGGCTATCTCAGCTATCCGGTCAAGAACACGTACATCACCTCGCCCTACGGCATGCGGATGCATCCGATCCTGCATATCTGGAAGCTCCACGACGGCACCGATTTCCACGCCGACTGTGGCACGCCGGTGTATGCCGCCGCTGACGGCACCGTGACCGACGAGTACTACAACACCGGCTACGGCAACCGCGTCCTGATGGACAACGGCTACGTGCACGGTGTCAGCCTGGCGACGTCGTACAACCACCTGACGTCGTTCGTTGCGAGCGTCGGCGCACACGTCCGGCGTGGCCAGCTGATCGCCTACTCTGGAACGACCGGCTACTCGACCGGCTGCCACCTCCACTTCATGGTGTATGTCAACGGAGCCACCGTCGACCCGATGACCTGGCTGTAGCGGAGTTGGTCGGCGCTTGGCCGATGCGCGACAATGGGCTCATGGTCAAGGAGCGCGGGCGAAACATGATCGCCCAGAACCGCAAGGCGCGCTACGACTACTCGATCGAGGACACCTTCGAGGCCGGGTTGGTGCTGATGGGCACCGAGGTGAAGTCACTGCGGGCGGGTCGCGCGTCGCTGGTCGACGGCTACGCCGAGATCGTCGACAACGAGGTATGGCTCCACAACGCCCACATCCCGGAGTACCTGCAAGGGACCTGGAACAACCACACTCCACGCCGCAAGCGGAAGCTGCTGCTCCACAGACACGAGATCGACAAGATCGAGCGCCGTGTCAACGAGCGCGGGCTGACTCTCGTGCCGTTGTCGATGTACTTCAAGGACGGCCGGGCCAAGGTCGAGATCGCCTTGGCCAAAGGCAAGAAGTCCTACGACAAGCGACAGGCGATCGCGACGCGAGACGCCCAGCGCGAGGCCACTCGGGAGTTCGGCCGCCAGGCCAAGGGTTTCTGAGCGGCTGCGGCAACCCGCGCGTCGCGACGGGAATCTCGGCTGCGCATCGTCGGTTGTACCGGGTAGCCTGAGGGCTGGATCACAACTCAATAGGGGCTGAACGGTTTCGACTTTGGTCGTTGGAGCCAAGAGAAGCGAGCCGAGGACCCAGGGTTGTCTCGTTAACGATCCCTGGAAACCAATAAGTGCCAATTCAACGCGCACTAACTTCGCTCTTGCTGCCTAAGCAGTAATCGAAGGGTCGGTCTGGATGTGCCTCCGAGCCAGTAACCGGCCTCACTAAGGAGGCTTGCTGCAGATACCCGGTCGCGGGGTGTCTGCGGGACTTCAACAGCGACTGAGCCTGTCGGCAATGTGTCTGCTCAAGTGCCGGGGCTGAGAAAAGCGATCAGCAGACTGCGCTCGGAGAAGGCTTGGTTCGGCGTCAGAGGACCCGGGTTCGATTCCCGGCAGCTCCACGGACGGACAGCCGTACCTGGATGTGTCTCCCGCAGGTGGAGTGCTGTCACTGTCAAACGCGCGAGCCGGTTCGGGGTGTCCCTCCAGGGCTAAACTGCTGGCCGTGACGTGCGCTCACTGCGGTCGGGAGAACAAAGCAACAGCCAAGTTCTGCGCCGACTGTGGCAGCCAGCTCACCCCGACGTGCCCCACGTGCGGCACGAGTGTCAGATCCGATCAGCGGTTCTGCGACGCCTGTGGAACGGCCTTGCAGAGGCCACGCGACGGGGTACCTGAGGGGGACAGGCCGCCGATATCGGCTGCACCGGACGCTTCCACGTGGTCAGGTGAGGCGCCCGTGTCGGAGCGACGGGTGTGTTCGGTGCTCTTCTGCGATCTCGTGGGCTTCACGCCCTTGAGTGAGACACGCGATCCCGAAGACGTCAGAG
>JAWWPH010000235.1:0-4550 GCA_033850875.1 Nocardioidaceae bacterium
GAGATCTGCGACCGCCCCGATCACCTGCTCCTGACCATGGAGCCCGGTACCGACGACCAGGCCGAGATCGAGGCCTGGCTGTTCGCAGAGGGCGACCTGACGCGGCTCGTCGTCGAAGAGCGCGGGCTACCGCTCGACGGGCTCCACTTCCACGGCGCTGGCTGGCAGGCGCACCTCGAAGACCTCCGCCGGTCACTGAGTGGCGAGCCCTCCGCGTGGAGGTCGCGCTGGACGGAGCTCAACCCCGTCTACGAGGCGATGCCGCTCACGTGAAGCCGCCGCATCGAGCGTCCCGAAGCGGCTTCCCCCAGCGGCTCCTGCGGCTTCAGCCGCGATGTCGTCCATCAGTCCGTCAGAAGGGGTGCGACCGTCGATGCGCTCGCGGATGAGATCCGCCTGACCGCAGTGACCGGCGTACTCCCCGGATCAGGTGCAGGTACACCCAGCTCAGGCTTCTCGCCCCACGTCGGGCTGACACAGGTGGCGTCCAGGTCGATCGGTGCCACGGCCTCGTCGGCGGCTCCCCACTCCGCCAGCAGCTGGGCGAAGTCCGCCTCGGCGCGTCGTGCCTGAGTGCCGTCGAACGCCGCGTCGGGTGCGTCCGGCGTGGCGTACAGCGGTGGGACGGCCTGTCGGCCCATCCGTCGGCGTAACCAGGTCCGCTCGACGTCGCACGCGTGGCGAACCAGCCCCAACAAGGACAGCGAGGAGGGCGGTGCCGAGCGGAGGACGAGCTGTTCGCTGCTGAGTCCGGCACATGGCAGCAGCAGGCTCACGCGACCGTACTGGAGAAAGCCCCTCAGCATCTCTCGCTCGCCACCCACGAACGGCTCGTCGTGACGGACCACCTCGGGCGCCACCCATGCCATGGCTGGTAGCTACCATCCTCACGCGGTGGGTCCGCCGCGTCGTCGTAAGAAACCGCAGTCGGCGAACTGGAGGCCCGATCACGGTTGCCTGCCGAGGGAGCGACTGCGAGCCGGGCGAGTGCGTCGTCGTAACGACTGCGAGACTCGAGGCCATGTCCGGGGAACCACCGCTTCCCGACCCGGCACTCGTCGTGCTCGTCGGCCCGTCCGGCTCGGGCAAGTCCACCTGGGCCGGAGCGCGGTACCGGCAGCCGGAGATCGTCTCGGCAGACGACCTGCGAGGTGTCGTCGGCAGCGGTCGGCACGACCTCGACGCGTCCACCGACGCCTTCCGGCTGCTGGACCTGATCGTCGCGGGTCGGCTGCGTCGCGGACTCACCACCGTCGTCGACACGCTGGGTCTGGACACGGTTCGGCGGCGCGGCTACCTGGACGTGGCTCGGGCGGCGCGCATGCCGGCGGTCGTCGTGGCGTTCTCGGCACCAGACGACGTGTGTCGCGCCCGCAATGCCGCCCGTGACCGCCCGGTCCCGGCTCGCGTCCTGACGCAGCAGCAGCGCAGCTTCCGAACCGTCGTCGACGGGCTCGACGGCGAAGGCTGGACCCGGGTGGTCCACGTCCTGGACCACGCCTCGCCGGCGCAGGCGACCCGAGTCGAGCCGGCCCCGGCCACGTCGCCGCCGCCCGCCGGGCTCGAGGTCGTGTTGCAGGTGTCGCGGTTCCCCTGGGGCGAGGACCCGGCGGCATGGCTGAAGGACGTCGCGCTGGCCGCTGACGCCGCCGGGTTCGCCGGCCTGGCGCTGATGGATCACCTGATCCAGATCCCGCAGGTCGGCTCCGCGTGGGAGCCCATCCCGGAGCCGTGGGTGACGCTGGGGATGCTTGCCGGGCTGGACACGCGACTGCGGCTCGGCACCCTGGTGACGCCGGTGACGTTCCGACCGGCCGGGATCACTGCCAAGACGGTGGCCACGCTGGACACCCTCTCGAACGGTCGCGCGTTCGTCGGCGTCGGCGCGGGCTGGTGGGAGCGAGAGCACCGCGCCTTCGGCCTCCCCTTCCCCGGCCCGAGGGAACGGCTCGACGCGCTCGAGACTGCGATCGAAACCATGCGGGCCCTGTGGGGGAAGGGCACCAAGGCGTACGACGGGCGACGGGTTGCCCTTCCGGAGACCACGTCGTACCCACGGCCCGTGGGCCGCGTGCCGGTCATCGTCGGCGGCAGCGGCGAGCAGCGGACCCTCGCGATCGCGGCCCGGCTCGGTGACGGCTGCAACGTCTCGTCCGACGTCGGCACTCTCGACCGGAAGAGGGAGGTACTCCACCGACATTGCGCAGAGCTGGGCCGCGACCCTGACGAGGTGGCGCTCACCGTGCTCGATCTGCCCGTCGTGGGGCGGGACCGCGGGGACGTGTGGTCGAGAGTCGAGCGGCTACGGGGACGCACCTCGGCGGCCGCATACTCCCAACGCCACCACGCCGGCACCCCGCAGCAGCATCACGACCGCCATCAGGTGCTGGCCGAGCACGGCGTCAGCACGGTCTTCGTCGCTCTGCCGGACCTATCCGGCGCGGACGACGTGCTGGCCCTCTCGCCCATGCTGGGTTGACTAGTCGAGGGGCGCCGGTCGGCCCGCGCTTTGCCTGCGCCTGCCTCGGGGATGTCACGATGGCGGCATGACCGATGAGCAGGTGCCTATTGGCTGGATCCGCGAGGTCGTGCTGAACTGCCCGCAGCCGGCAGAACTGGCCGCCTTCTGGGCTGGTCTACTGGGCGGCGTACCGGTCGAGTGGTACCCGGGCTGGGTGACGCTCGAACCACCACCCCATGGCCAACGACTGTCCTTCCAGGCCAGCCCTTCCCTCCCGGACGCGGCCCCGGCAGCCGGTGGCCCGAGATTGGTCCACTTCGACATCCTCGTCGAAGACCTCGAAGCCGCTCACGAGCGAGTCGTTGCCGCCGGTGGCGTGTTCGACGGGGAGCGCGTCTCCGCGCACCCGGGCGCCGACGGAGAACCCGTCCCGTGGCGGGTCTACCACGACCCGGCGGGTCATCCGTTCTGTCTCGTAGTCCGCTGAGGAGCGCGCCCGCCATCGCGCTCTCCGGCCGCCGGTGTCCGCGGCGCCATATCATTCGCCGCCGAACGGAATTCGGATTGGTTTTCGACAAACTTTTCTTATGCATTTTGTCAGCCCCGCCCGGACCCACAGATAAATCAATGCAATTAGCGGAAAGCTGCCCGTTCCGCTGACGAATGGCTAACATTTATGTCGTAAACGAGTACCGCCAGGGGGGATCGCTGGAACCTTTCTCTCGGACGCCCTGGGCAAGGTGCTGAGTGAAAGAGAGCTCGCCCCATGAGGAAATCCCGACTACTGCTTGCGCCGTTGGCGGTTGCCGCCATCGGCGTGGCACTGGCTCCTGCGTCGTTTGCGCAAGCCGGCGGCGGAACGATGTACAGCGCCACCCTCAGCCCGCTCAACCACGCGTCTGGATCCGGTACGTTGACGCTGTCGTTGAACGGCAGCTCGGCCAAGGTCACCGAGCACTGGTCGGGTCTGGCATCGACGTTCAGCGGAGCGCCGTACCCGCACGTGCAGCACATCCACGGCGGCGCTATGGGTACCTGCCCGACTGCCTCGGCGGACAAGAACGGCGATGGCGTCGTGAGCACGACCGAGGGCGCACCGTCGTACGGCGGCATCCTGACCACCTTGTCGGTCAAGGGCGACACGAGCCCTGCCGCGGGTACCAACATCAAGATCGCTCCGGGCGGCTCGAGCACCGACTACTCACGCACCATCAAGCTCGACGGCGCGTCGGTGAAGGCGATCAAAGCCGGAACGGCCGTGATCGTCGTGCATGGGCTCGACCCGACCACGCTCAGCAAGAAGGCCCAGGGCGAGAAGAGCGACCTGGTTCCCTCCCTGCCCCTCGCGGCGACGTCACCCGCCCTGTGCGGCGCGCTCACCGCGATGCCCAGCGGCGGACCGCAGACCGGAACCGGCTCCACAGCGGGACCGGAGGACCTTGGGCTGTTCGCCGCAGGTGGCGGACTCCTGGCACTGGCTGCGGGCGGCATTGTTGTCGCACGCAGGCGCAGCACCGTCCACGCCGGGTCGCAGGGCTAATCACATATGGGTACTCGCCGCTTCGCGGCGAGCCTCCATGGAGGCGGTCACCGGGGTCTGGCATACGTGCTAGCCCTGGTGGCCGCCGCCGGTGGAGTCGTGGCGATCATCATCGCGATCAGCTCGCAACAGTCGGCACCGCAGCCGGATCCCTCATCAGCCGGCACGATATCGCCGTTCACGACCTCCGCGACGACCCACCGAACACGTCCTCCAGCACGCGGCCGTGGCACCGAGTCGAGATCGACCGCGTCGGTCACCCCGCGTTCGGTACCTGCTTCGGCACCGGTGTCCATCGACATCGCCGCCATCGACGTCCACTCCGGCGTGATACCGATCGGCAAGGCTCCTGACGGGACCCTCGCTGTGCCGCAACCGGGCCCCGACCTGAACAAGGCCGCCTGGTACGAGGACTCCGTCACACCCGGACAGGCCGGCCCGTCGGTCATCGAGGGTCACGTCGACTCGATCAACGGCCCGTCCGTCTTCTATTCGCTCGGCGCGGTGAAACCGGGTAACTCGGTACGCGTCACCCGGCAGGACGGCTCT
>JAWWPH010000244.1:0-4575 GCA_033850875.1 Nocardioidaceae bacterium
CCTCCGGCATCGGCCCGCCGAGGATCTCGATGGTGCCGGCATGCGGCGACATCAGTCCCAGCAGCATCCGGATCGTCGTGGTCTTGCCCGAGCCGTTGGGGCCGAGAAACCCGTACACGGCACCGCGCGGAACGGTGAGGCCCACCCCGTCCACGGCGGTCTGGGTGCCGAATCGCCGGGTCAGACCCGCCGTGCGGATCGCCGCCTCGGCCTGCTCGTCGGGGACGCGACCGGCGTCACGCGTGACCAGCTGCGTCACAGCCCATGTCCGGTGGCAGCCACGTGTTCGAGGTCCGAACCGCGGACCGCGCCCGCGAAGATGTGGCCGTCCTTGGTGACGAGCACCGAGACCAGCGACGTGGTGACCAGGCGGCCACCTCCAGGCGCCGCCGAGGACAGCTGGTCGAGCAGGCGTGCGTTCGAGCCCGAGAGCACTCCCTTCGCGGGCAGCTCGGCGACGGCGGTCCAGCCGGTACCGAGCACTCTGGCACCCTCGGTGCCGGGCCGGGAGTCGTGACCGGTGGACTGGGCAGGCGCAGTCTCGCGCGTCGGCAGCTGCTGTCGGGTCACCTTCGCGCCGGCCGGCGGGACGAACCGGAACACGGATTGGTTCGGCGGGCTGAAGCTGACGTTGGTGAATCCGACCTGGATCGCGGGCGTCGCCGACCCGACGGCGAAGACCTGTACGCGCAGCGGCGTCGAGGTGGCCGCATCGACGGCGATGCGCACGCTGGCGATGAGCGAGCGACTGTCCCGAGGTGCGAGGTCGAGCTGGTAGGCGGGGCGTCCGGCGACGCGCGCCGTCCGGTCGACCGACACCCGGGTGGTGGGTCCGATCGCCCGGAGTGCCTGCTGGGCGGCGGCCGGCGGCGCGGACCGCGCCAGGTCGGCCTCGCTGGGCACGTGCGCGGTGCCGACGGTCGCGTGGGTGACCGCGTTGGTCGTGGACGTGTACGTCCAGAGGTCCTTGCCGTTGTGGATCACGTCGCGCTCCGACATCGGTGCGAGAACCGCCACCCGTTGCTGGTTGGGGCCCGCGTACCAGACCCGCATGGTGTGCGACCCGCTGAGCAGCGACTGCAATGACAGACCCGTCGCACCCCCCATGTCGCCCTCGGGCAGGCTGGGCAGGCCGAGGTTCGCCGTCTCCACGACGGTCCCCGAAAGGTCGGACGGGCGTGCGTGCTGCACCGCGGTCAGCAGCTGCGCCGCCGACACCGCGGGCAGGTTCGGCTGCTCGGAGGCGCCGGCACCGTTGTTGGAGGTGATGGCTGCGGCGGCCACGCCGGTGGCGACCAGAGCGGGGACGGCCCAACGGAGCCGGCGGGAGGTCAGAACGCGTGTCATGTGACCACTATGCGTCGGGCGACTCCGGATGCGGTCATCCTGACCGCCCGCCCTCAGCCGCAGCACAGCAAGGCGCTCAGCGGGCTCACAGAATGCGACCCTAGGCTGGCCGCGGGAAGGGGGGTCGCGTGCGGTTGCTGGTTGTCGAGGACGAGCGGCGGATGGCTGCGGCCCTCGCGAAGGGGTTCACCTACGAGGGCTTCGCCGTCGACGTCGTCCACGACGGCGGCGCCGCCCTGGTGAGGGCCTCCCGGCACGGCTACGACGCCATCGTCTTGGACCTGATGGTGCCCGTGCTCTCGGGGTACGAGGTGATCCGCCGGCTGCGCTCGGCTCGCGTGTGGACTCCGATCCTCGTGATCTCGGCGAAGGACGGCGTCTACGACGAGGCCGACGGGCTCGATCTCGGTGCGGACGACTACCTGACCAAGCCGGTCTCCTTCGTCGTCGTCGTCGCACATCTGCGGGCGCTGCTGCGCCGAGGCGTGACCCCGCGCCCGGCGGTGCTCGCCGTCGCCGGACTCGCATTGGACCCGGGCGCGCACACCGTCACGCGGGGCGGGGAGCCCGTGGACCTCACGACGCGGGAGTTCGCCCTGCTGGAGTACCTCATGCGGCGTCCCGACCAGGTGGTGAGCAAGTCTGAGCTCCTGCGGCACGTCTGGGGGAACGAGCACGCCGACCCCAACTCCGTGGAGGTGTACGCCGGCTACCTCCGGCGGAAGCTGGGCCGGCAGGTCGTGCAGACGGTGCGCGGGGTCGGGTACCGGCTGCCGTCGTCATGACCTCTGCGGCCGGACGCTGGTGGCAGGCACGGTCGCTGGCCGTGCGGCTGACCGTCATCGCCACGGCCGTCCTGGCCGCCGGTCTCGTCGTCGGCACCGCCGGCATGGCCACGCTGTTCGTCCACGGCCGGGTCGACGCCGTCGACGCCGACGCGCGCAGCGAGACGGCCACCATCGCGTCCCTGGTCCGGTCGGGCCAACTCCCTGACCCGCTGCCGGCCCCGGCGGACCAGCCCGTACTGGCGCAGGTGGTCGACGCCGCGGGAACCGTACTGGCCGCCACCCCGTCCGCCAGCCGCGTCGTGCCCCTGCTGCCGCTCTCGGTCACCCGGGATCATCTGGGCGGCCAGGCGTTCACCACCGACGCCACTGCGCTCGGCTCGGCTCCGCTGCGGGTCATCGTCACCACGTCTTCGCTGCACGGATCCGCGGTCACGGTCGTGAGCGCCGTCCTGTACACCGACGTGCACGGGACCCTTGTCGCGCTGCTGAGGACGCTCGCGATCGCGGTCCCCGTGGTTCTGGTGGCGGCCGCGATCGCGACCTGGCTCGCGGTCGGCTCGGCGCTGCGCCCCGTCGACGAGCTCCGAGCGGCGGCCGACCGGGTCGCGGACACCCGTGGCCGGCAGGCTCCACGGCTTCCCGTTCCCGCGAGCCGAGACGAGCTGGCCCGGCTCGCCAGCACCCTCAACCGCATGCTGGCACGGCTGCACGCCGCCACGGAGCAGCAGGTCAGCTTCATCGCGGACGCCGCCCACGAGCTCAGGTCGCCGATAGCGGCCATCCGTACCCAGCTCGATGTGGCGCTGTCGATGCCGACCGACGCGACCGAGTGGGAGCAGGTGGCGCGCGACGTGCGGACCGACGCCGAACGGGTGAGCCGGCTGGCCGAGGACCTCCTGCTGCTGGCCCGGCTCGATTCCGGCACTCCCCCACGCCGGGTACCCGTCGACCTCAGGGCCCTCGCGGGGCTCGTGGGTGACCCGCTGGAGGTCGAGGGCGATCCGCAGGCGCTGCAACGGGCCCTGGACAACCTGGTGGCCAACGCACGCCGGCACGCACGACGGCACGTCCGGGTCGGCGCCGAGGAGGTGGAGGGCGCCGTCGTCCTGACGGTCGACGACGACGGAGACGGTGTTGCCCCGCCGGACCGGGAGCGGGTGTTCCAGCGCTGGCTGCGGCTCGACGACGCCCGGGATCGAGACCACGGCGGCGCCGGCCTCGGCCTGGCGATCGCGCGGTCCGTCGCACGCAGTCACGGCGGCGACGTGACCCTCACCGACAGCCCTCTCGGCGGGGCTCGAGCCGTCCTGCGGCTGCCCGCCGCCGATGCGGACCGGGCTTCTCCTCTACCGCTTAACGTTCCCCCAACGGGCGGCAAAGTCGAACCGGGCCCCGCGGCTCGGGGGTTACCGTGACCGGCATGCCGTTCTCGAAGCGTCGAGTGGCGGCTGCACGGGGTCGTGTCGCGACCTGCGTCCTTCTCCTCCTGCTCGCGCTGTGCGCCTGCGACCAGCAGCCCCCGTCGGCCACGGCGCCGCCGGCAGCGACGTCGGCCTCCCCGGCCGCGGGGGCGCGCCCCACTCGCCCGGCTGATTCGCGTGTGCATTCCCAGGCACGCCGGCAACGCCGGTCACGACCGGCCGTGGCGCCGGCGTTTCGCCACCGGCTGCCGGGGATGCCCCCGGCGGTGGGGAACGACGTCTACGGCGGAACTCGGCGCACTGCGATGCGCAAGGACGTGGCTCGCGATCCCGCCTACCTCTACGTGCCGGACTCGACGGGGACGACGACCACGGTCATCGACCAGCGCACCCGACGAGTCGTGCGCGTCATCCACTCGGGGCTGCTCTCCCAGCACGTGACCCCCTCGTACGACATGCGCACCCTCTACGTGGACGCCAGCGGTGCCAACTCGCTGGTGGCGATCGACCCGCGCACCGCCCGGGTGGAGCGCCGCTACCCGGTCCCGCGCCCGTACAACCTGTACTTCACGCCCGACGGGCGGACGGCGATCGTGATGGTCGAGGAGTACAACCAGATCCGGTTCCTCGACCCACGCACGTTCAAGGGCCACGACGTCTTGACCCCGCACGGCTGCGACGGCCCCAACCACGCGGACTTCTCCGCCAACGGCCGGTGGTTCGTCGTCACGTGCGAGTTCTCCGGCACGCTGCTGAAGATCTCGACGACCACGCACCGGGTCGTCGGCCGCGTCAGCCTGGGACCGACGAGCAAGCCGCAGGACGTCCGGATCTCACCAGACGGCAAACGGTTCTTCGTGGCGGAGATGGATCGCGACCGGGTGACGATGGTCGACGCCCGTACCCTCCGGCCGCTGGGCTCCATCCCCACACCGAGCATGCCCCACGGGCTGATGCCCAGCCGCGACGGCCGGTTCCTGTACGTCTCCGACCGCGGTGCCGGCAAGATCAGCGTGGTG
>JAWWPH010000273.1:0-5226 GCA_033850875.1 Nocardioidaceae bacterium
ACCGGCAGTTCTGGCTGACCGGGCTGATCGAGATCCTGCCGCTGGAGATGGCGGGTCTGGACACGGATGGAAAGCGGCTGTGCGTCGACTACTCGTTGCCTGAGCTCGTTCGGGGCGGTGTCACCACAGTCATGGAGATCGGGGACGTCGGTGAGTACGTCGCCGAGGCGGCTGCCCGCGTCGGCCTGCGCTGCTACGTCGGCGAGACCTACCGCTCCGCACGGTGGTACACGCCCGACGGGCGTCGAGTCGACTACGACTGGGACGAAGCGGCAGGCGAGCGCGGGCTCGAGCGTGCGGTGGAGCTGATCCGGCGTGTGGACGAAGGCGCCGACGGCCTGGTCCGTGGATTCCTCGCCCCGGCCCAGGTGGACACCTGTACCGAACAGTTGCTGCGGGAGACCGCTCGGGCCGCCGAGGAGCTGGACGTCCCCGTCAGCATCCACGCGGCACAGGGCGTCTGGGAGTTCAACGAGATGACCCGGCGACACGGGCTCACGCCGATCGAGTGGCTGCACTCCCTGGACTTCCTCTCCGCGAGGGTCATCATCGGCCACGGCATCTTCACGACCGGCCACAGCTGGGTGAACTTCGCCGGCGACGACCTGCGACTGCTGGCCGAGACGGAGGCCGCCGTGGCGTACAGCTGCTGGTGCTTCGCGCGGCGAGGCTTCGTGATGGAGACCTTCCAGGACTATCTCGACGCCGGAGTACGCATGTGCCTCGGCACCGACACCGCGCCACAGTCGATGATCGACGGCATGCGCTGGACGGCCGTCACCGGGAAGATCGCCGCCCGACGGTCCGACGTCAGCACCGCTCGCGACGTCTTCGACGCCGCGACGGTCAACGCAGCAGACAGTCTCGGGCGCGCAGACCTCGGCAGGATCGAGCGCGGCGCCAAGGCAGACCTCCTCTTCTGGGACACTGCGACGCCGAGGATGAGCCCCGTGCGCGATCCGCTGCGCACGCTCGTCTACTACGCCACCGAGCACGACCTGAGGGACGTCATGGTCAACGGTGACTGGGTGATGCGGGACCGGGCCATCGACTGGGCCGACGAGATGGAGCTCTCCCGACGGCTCCAGGGCGTAGCGCGACGGATGTGGCGGGTCGCCCCCCAGGTCGACTGGGCCGGTCGGGCCCTGGACGAGATGTGCCCCCCGCTGCTCCACGACTTCGAGTGAGCCGCTGATGACCTGTGCCGGTGCGCGCAGCGGCGGCGGAGTGGGCCGGCGTCACGAGATAGCGGCCCTCACCAGCTCGACCACCTGCTTCTCCACCGTGGGGCTCCACTGCTTGAGCGCGTACGCCACCGGCCACATGTCTCCCTCGTCGAGGTGAGCCGTGTCCTGGAACCCCAGCGTCGAGTACCGGTAGTTGAACTTGCCTGAGTCCTGGAAGAACACGACGACCTTGCCGTCGGGGTCTGCATAGGAGGGCATCCCATACCAGGTCTTCGGCAACAGGTCGGGGGCGGTACTCGTCACCGTCACGTGGACGCGCTCGGCGAGCACCCGATCGTCGGGCGCCATCTGCTGGATCCTGTCCAGGAGCGCCTGCAGCCCGTCGGCCTTCTTGGCGCCTTTCCTGCCTTCGGCGCGCAGCTCGGCGGCTCGCTCCTTCATCGCGGCAAGCTCCTCGGCGCTGAAGCCGTCGGACGTGGTTGTGGACTTCTTCGCGGGCATACCCGGTCCTTTCGTGGTCAGGGCTCGGCGCTCTGCCGGCCATCTGTACGCAGGCTAGGGCGGCCGCGTCCTGGTCGCTTCTCGATTCCTGACCAGAGTGGACAGGAGCAGCCGAGCGACCTGCACATCCGAGGTGGATACTGAGTGCGTGGAGCTGGGCTTCGACAGCAGGGTCATCGAATGGCGAGGGCCGTCGCCGTACTATTTCGTCCCGGTACCGGCGGAGGCGTCCGCCGACATCCGCGAGGTGGCCGCGGTGGCCACATACGGCTGGGGGGTGATCCCCGTCGAGGCCCGGATCGGCGGCGTCTCGTTCGAGACGTCGCTCTTCCCGAAGGACGGTGGCTACCTCCTGCCGCTCAAGGAGGCGGTGCGTCGGCCGTACGGCCTCATGCCCGGAAGCGATGTCACGGTGGAGCTGGCCATCCGTGTCGAGGGTTGACGCCATGTCCTCGACGCGCGTCTCGCGACAGGTCAAGGCTGAGAGAGCAGACGTGTACCGCGCGCTGCTCGACAGGGAGGCGGTCCAAGCCTGGCGAGTGCCGAACGGGATGACCAGCGAGGTCCACGACTTCGATCCGCGAGAGGGCGGAACGTTCCGCGTCTCGCTGTCCTATGACGGCCCCGACGGCGTCGGCAAGTCGTCGACCCACACCGACACCTACCACGGCCACTTCGCGAAGCTGGTGCCCGACGAGCTCGTCGTGGAGACGATCGAGTTCGAGACGTCGAATCCCGAGCTCCGCGGCGTCATGACGATGACCACGACCCTGCGTGACGCCGAAGGCGGTACCGACGTCGTCGTCCAGCACGACGGCCTCCCCGCTGCAGTATCGGCCGCCGACAACGAGGCGGGGACTCAGATGGCACTCGCCAACCTCGCGACGCTCCTCGAAGCCCGGTAGCGCCGCGGCCCGGACCGGGAGGGCGGGCTGCTGCCTATTGACCGGTACGCCCGTCGATACATTCGCGGAGCAGGTCCGCGTGTCCTGCGTGCCGGGCGTACTCCTCGACCACGTGGACGAGTACGTCGCGGACACTGACGCTCGCGTCGTCGAACGGCACCTGCCGCCCGAGGTCAGCCTCGTCGAGGGCGTCGAGCCACTCGTCGGCAGCGGTGATCTCGCCCTTCCAGGCGGCGAATGCCTCCTCGACCGCAGTCGGGTCGGCGACTGCGCCATGGAAGTCCGCATCCTTGTCGTCGTCGCGCTTGAACAGCCGGGGGCCGTCGGTTCTCGCCTGCAGCACCCGTTGGAACCAGTGGTTCTCCATCTGTGCCAGGTGCCTGATCAGGCCCAGCAGGCTCATCGTGCTCGGGGGGACGGATCGGCGGGCGAGCTGTTCGGCGTCGAGGCCGGAGCACTTCATCTCGAGCGTCAGCCTGTAGTTTGACAGGTACTCCCGCAGCGTTGCCTTCTCGCCCTCAGGGTTTCCGTACGTTCGGGGATCGTCGTCAGGGTCCATCCACATGTCGCTCATGGTCTCGACCCTGACGACACATCACGCCCGGCGCAAGTGCAGTGTCGGAAAGCATTTCCCCATCGGAGTTGCACCTGGCGCATTCGGGAGCCTACCTCGAGCCGGACGTTACTTCGCCGGCTCGATCAGTGGCCGGCGGCTTGGAACTGCGCGAGAACCTCCCGAGGAATGCGGCCGCGCTTGGCGATATCGACCCCATTCGACGCGGCCCACTTCCGCACGGCAGTGGTGTCGTATCGATGTGTCGATCTGGTCTGGGTTCGACGACCGACGCGACGGGCGCCGGTGACATAGGGCTGAAGGAGCGTACGCAGCTTCTTCGCGTTGCGTTTGCTCAGGTCGAGCTCGAAGAGCTTGCCGTCCAGGCCGAGCCGGACCGTTTCTTCGGCCTTACCGCCGTCCAGGTCGTCGATCAGCTCGATGAGGGTTCGCTTCATGGTGACCTCTCATGTGGTCGTAATACGAGTTTCCCCGCTTTGCACAGCGTAAAGAAGGTCCGCTCGACTTCCAACGACCAAAGGCATAATCGACACCGGAATTGCAGAAGCATTTCGACGCGGGAATGACGAATGACGACTGCCGGCAGAGGTCAGGCGTCGGCTCTGCTTCCGGGCGTCGCATGTCCGTCGGCCGGCGCGACGACAGGATCGGTAAGGGCGATGCCGGCATGGATGAGCTCCCCGATGACGTCGGGCTCGGCCGGGCGCGCGAAGAGGAACCCTTGCGCCTGGCGGCACCCCAACGCGCGTAGGGCCGCGAGCTGGTTCTCCGTCTCGACCCCCTCGGCGATGACGGTCATGCCCAGGCCGCGGCCGAGCGAGAGGATGGTGGTGATCAGCACGTCGGGTACGGGTGCCTCGGGGGTCAGCGCGTTGACGAAGGACTGGTCGACCTTCAGGGTGTCGATGGGGTAGTGCCGCAGTCTCGTCAGGGCCGAGTGCCCCGTACCGAAGTCGTCGATCGCCACATGCACGCCGAGCTTCTTCAGCTCCATCAGCGGCGCCAGGATCACCTCGTCGTCGAGCAGGATGCTCTCGGTTATCTCGAGCGTGAGACAGCTCGGCGCCAGGCCCGCGTCGACCAGCGCACCATGTACCGCTGGTATGAGCAGCGGGTCGGTGAGCTGGCGACCGGCGAGGTTCACGGAGAGCCCGATTGCGGCGCTGCCTCGGGGGCGTGCCCGCTGCCACCGGCCGGCTTGCGCGCATGCCTGTGCCAGCACCCAACGCCCGATCGGCAGCATGGCCCCGCTGGTCTCGGCGATCGGGATGTACGCCGATCGCGGCACCGAGCCGAGTGTGGGGTGCGCCCAGCGGAGCAGCGCCTCCACGCCGATCATCATGCCGGTGTCGAGGTCGACGATGGGTTGGTACTTCAGCGACAGCTCACCGCGCTCCAACGCCTGGCTCAGGTCACTCTTCAGCTGGAGCCGACCGAGGTTCTCGGCGGCGAACTCGGCGGCATAGACCGCGCATCGGCCCTTGCCCTGGGCCTTCGCTGCGTACATCGCGATGTCGGCATCACGGAGCAGCGCTTCGGCGCTGGCGGAGGCGTCCGCGGCCGCGATGCCGATGCTCGCGCCCATGACGGTGTGCACGCCCGCCAGGTAGAAGGGCTGGAGCATCGCCTGCGTGATGCGGTCGGCAACGCCACGGGCGTCGTCGAGCCCGTCCGCGGCGTCGAGGAGGACCGCGAACTCGTCGCCGCCCAGGCGGGCCACCGTGTCCTCGGGGCGTACCACCGCACGCAGGCGGTCGGCGACCGTGATGAGCAGCATGTCGCCGGCTGGGTGGCCGAGCGTGTCGTTGACGACCTTGAAGTCGTCGAGATCGGCCAGCAGCAAGATGACGGGACCGAGTCGTCGGCTTCGGCTCAGGGCATGGCCGACACGGTCGGCAAACAGGGTCCGGTTGGCCAGGCCGGTCAACGGATCATGGAATGCCTGGTGGTGGAGCTCCACTTCGCGGTCACGCAAGATGGCGACCGTCTTGTGCAGCTCGGCCTCCTGATTGCGCAGTGCGGCGACGGTGTTGTGCAGCTGGGCGCTGAGACCGACGAT
>JAWWPH010000274.1:0-4428 GCA_033850875.1 Nocardioidaceae bacterium
CGGCGAGAACTACGTGACCCCTGGGCGGGAACTATGTGACCCCTCGGCGGAAGTCGTAGGCCCCAGGGGTGATATCGGGGCGTAATCGTGCCGTCACGCAAACGGGAGAGAGTACACCAATAACGGCGTTCGGTATATAGCTGTCTCCACGAGGACGAATACTGCAAGAGGCTACCGCTCGGAAGCCGTCCAATACTGCGCCTGCTGCGTGCTCGTCCCGCCGGGACGCGTTGGTGCGGACGCCGATCCAGTCGGCACTCGTTCTTGGGGGTCCCACCGCATGTTCAGCTACCTACGCCTGGCGCTCGTCGCGGCAACGGCCGCGTGCGTCGCGGTAGGCACTGTCGGACAGGTGCAGGCCTTCGAGCCGACGCAGGACCGGATCGTCTCGGCCAACCCGGAGAACTTCACCCCCAACGTCGAAGACGGCAAGGTCGAGTCCATGGTCCAGGTCGGCAACCGGATCATCGCGGTCGGCAAGTTCACGCAGGTGACGCCGGTCGGTGGCCCCACCGTCACGCGCAACAGCATCTTCGCCTTCAACGCCACGACCGGCGCCCTCGACACCACGTTCGTGCCCAACGTCGGCACGAAGGAGGTCTCCGAGGTCGTGGACGCCGGGGACGGCACCGTGTACATCGGTGGGCTCTTCGGCAACGTCAACGGTGCCAAGAACACCGCGAAGGTGGCGAGGATCAACGCCACCACCGGCGCCGTCGTGTCGACATTCAAGTCGCCGGCGCCCGCCGGTGGCATCTCCGACATGCAGCTCGTCAACGGCAAGCTGTACATCGGCGGCGCGTTCACGTCGGTGGGCGGCCATCCCCGCACGCTCCTCGCGGCGCTCAACCCGACGACCGGGGCCGACACGAACAACCTGGGGGTCACCTTCACCGACACATGGAACGGCGGCGCCCTCGGCATCAAGCACTTCGACATCAGCGACGACGGCTCGACGCTCGTCGCCGTCGGCAACTTCAAGACGGTCGACGGGCTCAGCCGGCCGCAGATCGTCCGGCTCGACCTCACCGGTGCGACCGCGACGGTCAGCCCGTGGGCCACCACGCGGTACACCACGAACTGCGCGTCCGTCGTCGACACCTACCTGCGCGATGTCGACATCGCGCCCTCCGGCGACTACAAGGTGGTCGTCGCCACGGGTGCGCAGTCCGGTGGCGCTGGCTCCGGGACGCTCTGCGACAGCGCGTCGAGGTGGGAGCTCGGCTCCGGCACGCAGGCGTCCGGGCAGGACCCGAGCTGGGTCGAGTACAGCGGCGGAGACACCTTCACCCAGACGAAGATCACCGGAGCCGTCGTGTACGTCGGCGGTCACTTCAGGTGGATGAACAACCCCTTCAACGCCGACTCCGCCGGTCAGGGTGCCGTCCCGCGGCCCGGTCTGGCAGCCCTCGACCCGCGCAACGGCCTTCCCTTCACCTGGAACCCGACCCGGGCACGGGGCGTCGGCGTCTGGGAGTTCCTGCCGACCACCGTCGGCCTCTGGGTCGGCCACGACACCAACCAGACCGGCGGCGAGACCCGCAAGCGAATAGCGCTCTTCCCGCTCCTCGGCGGCGCGACGCTGCCGGCGGAGGCCACCGGGACACTGCCCGGTGACGTCTACCTGCTCGGCGAGACCGCTGCGGCCAGCGGGCACTGGATCGCCCGGGTGAACACCGGCGGCCCGACCCAGCTCGCCACCGACAACGGGCCGGACTGGGCCGCCGACACCGGCGCCGCTCCGTCGCCGTACGACAACACCAACAGCAACGCCGCCGACTGGGGGTCGCTGCCGATCAGCCGCGGCGCCAACCTGCCGGACAGCACGCCCACGGGCATCTTCTCCACCGAGCGGTGGTCGCCCAACGACAGCCCGAACATGCAGTGGGACTTCCCGGCTCCGACCGGGGACCACCTCACCGTGCGGCTGTACTTCTCCAACGGCTGCAGCTGCACGGCCAGCGCCGGTCAGCGCTCCTTCGACGTGGCGATCGACGGCACGAAGGTGCTGTCGAGCTACGACATCGTGCAGGACGTCGGCAACCAGGTCGGGACCATGAAGTCGTTCGACGTGACCAGCGACGGACACGTCAACATCGACTTCAGTCACGTCGTCGAGAACCCGCTGATCAACGGCATCGAGATCGTCGACAACGACGTACCGACACCCGGACCGGGCGCGAACGACACCGTCATCGATCGGGCCTTCGACGGCTCCACCGCGAGCGACACGGCCGCATCGAGCGGCGGTCAGACGTGGAGCAGCGCGCGGGGTGCGGTCATGATCGACGGGACCGTCTACACGGGATGGTCCGACGGGACGCTGCAGTCCAGGACGTTCGACGGGACCACGTTCGGCCCCTCGACCAACGTCAACCTCTACGGCCTCACCAACTTCGCCGCCGAGATCCCCAACATCACCGGCATGTTCTACGACAGAGCCGCCGGCCGGCTGTACTACACGCTGTCCGGCGACTCCCAGCTGTACTACCGGTACTTCACCCCGCAGAGCGCGGTCGTCGGGGCGGTCCGGTTCAACGGCCCGACCAACGGCAACGGCGTCGACTTCTCCACCGCCTCGGGCATGTTCTTGACCGGTGGGGACCTGTACGTGGGGTCGAGCACCACCGGCAACCTGGCCAAGCTGCAGTGGAGCGACGGAAACCTCTCCGGCACGGCGGCACAGGTCAGCGGACCGACCATCGACGGCAAGGACTGGCGCGCGCGGGGAATGTTCCTCTCCACCCGCTGACCGCTCGGTCCGGTCAGGATGCGGGGTGGCCGGCCGCGCCGGCTACTCCGCGGCGAGGCTCTCGCGGACCTCGCCGACCGGCCGGATCAGGCCCTCCTGCGCCACCGAGGCGACGAGCGCCCCGCCGCGGCTGAAAACGCGGCCGAACGCCAGCCCGCGCGCGCCGGACGCCGACGGCGAGTGCTGGTCGTACAGCATCCACTCGTCGGCACGGAACGGCCGGTGGAACCACATGCTGTGGTCGAGGGAAGCAGGCGAGATGTTCGGCGACGAGATCACCTGCCCGTGCGGCACCAGGCTCACACCGAGAAGGGTCAGGTCGCTGGCGTAGGCCAGCACGCAGGTGCTCGTCACCGGGTCCGCCGGGACGGCGCCGGCGGCCTTCAGCCAGATCCGGGCCCGCGCCGGCTCGTCGGCGGGCTCGATCTCACCGCCTGGCCGGGAGTCACCGGCGTACCTGACGTCGAGCGCCGCCCACTCCCTCTCCCAGGAGGCGTCCTGTACGCCGGTGATCCTCCGCACGACGTCGCCGAGGGTCGGGCACTGCTCCGGCTCTGGTACGCCGGGCATCGCGTCCTGGTGGGTGAAGCCGGGCTCGGGGACCTGGAACGAGGCGGTCAGGTAGTAGATGGTCTGCCGGTGCTGGCGGGCCATCACCCTGCGCGTGGAGAACGAGCGACCGTCGCGGATCCGCTCAACGTCGTACACGATCGGCACGGCGGTGTCACCGGGGCGGAGGAAGTACGAGTGCAGCGAGTGCACGAACCGGCCCTCGGACACCGTGTGGCACGCCGCCCGCAGCGCCTGGGCGGCCACCTGTCCGCCGAAGACACGCTGCATGGCGGTGTCCGGCTGCCGTCCGCGGTACAGGTCCACCTCGATCTGTTCGAGCTCGAGCAGGTCGAGGAGCTCGACCACCGTGGTGGGCACAGGACGGCCGGGTCAGGCGGAGTCGGCGGTGGTGTCGGACGTCTTCGCGTCGTCGGCGCCCTGCAGCCCCGCGATGTGCGCGGTGATCTCGCGGGCGAGCGTCTGCGCGTCGAGGCCCATCTCGCTGAGGACCGCCGCGCGCTTGCCCTGGGCGAGGAAGCGCTGCGGGAGGCCGAACACCCGGACGGGCACGCTCAGGCCGGCGTCGAGCACCGCTTGGCACACCACGCTGCCGCACCCGCCGACCCGCCCGTTGTCCTCGACGGTGACGACCAGCCGGTGCGCCGCGGCGAGCTCGGTGATCTCGGCCGGGAGCGGCTTGACCCAGCGGGGGTCGACCACGGTGACGCCGATGCCCTGTGCGTGCAGGCGGTGCGCGACGTCGACGCACGTCTCGACCATGGCCCCGACCCCGACCACCAGCACGTCGGGGTCCCCGACCCTGAGCATCACGTCGACGGCGCCGACGCGGTCGACGGCCTCGAGGTCCGGCTGGACGGCGCCGCGGGGGAACCTCAGCACGGTCGGGGCGTCGTCGACGACGACAGCCTCGCGCAGCAGCTCGCGCACGCGGGCGCCGTCGCGGGGTGCCGCGAGCCGCAGGCCCGGCACCACCTGCAGGATCGACATGTCCCACATCCCGTTGTGGGACGGGCCCTCCTCACCGGTCACGCCGGCCCGGTCCAGCACGAGCGTGACGCCCTGTCGGTGCAGGGCGGCGTCCATCAGGACCTGGTCGAACGCAC
>JAWWPH010000289.1:0-4071 GCA_033850875.1 Nocardioidaceae bacterium
GCGCGCTGGCCCGAGTCGAGGCTCGACCCGACGCTCGAGCGCATCGCCGGGCTCTGCGACCTGCTCGGGTCGCCGCAGCGTGCGTACCCCGTCGTCCACCTCACCGGCACCAACGGGAAGACCTCGACGGCCCGGATGGTCGACGCGCTGCTGCTGGCGCTGGGGCTGCGAACCGGACGGTTCACCAGCCCGCACGTCCAGGAGATGACCGAGCGGATCACGCTGCACGGACAGCCGATCAGCCACGAGCGTTTCGTGGAGGTGTACGACGAGGTCATCCCGTACGCCGAGATCATCGACCGGTCCGGGCCCAACCCGGTGTCGTTCTTCGAGCTGGTGACGGCGATGGGGTTCGCGGCGTTCGCCGACGCGCCGGTCGACGCGGCGGTAGTCGAGGTCGGCATGGGCGGGTCGTGGGACGCGACCAACGTGGCGGACGGGTCCGTCGCGGTCGTCTCGCCGATCGACGTCGACCATGCGGGCTACCTCGGGAACACTCCGGAGGACATCGCCGTCGAGAAGGCGGGAATCATCAAACCCGGAGCGATCGCGGTGCTCGCCGAGCAGACGGTCCCTGTGGCCGAGGTCCTCCTGGAGCGTGCGGCGGAGGTGGGGGCCACCGTGGTCAGGGAGGGCGTGGAGTTCGGCGTCGAGGAGCGTACTCCGGGTCTCGGCGGCCAGCTCATCACGCTCCAGGGCGTCGCGGGGAGATACGACGACGTGTTCCTGCCGCTGTACGGCGCCCACCAGGCGCAGAACGCGGTCTGCGCGCTTGCCGCGGTCGAGGCCTTCGCCGGAGGGAACGGGCTGGACGCCGACCTGGTCCGCGAGGGGTACGCGTCGGTCACCTCTCCGGGTCGACTGGAGGTCGTGCGTCGTTCGCCGGTCGTCGTCGTCGACGCGGCCCACAACCCGCACGGGGCTGCGGCGACGGCGGCCGCGATCGAGGAGGCGTTCTCGTTCTCGTCGCTGGTCGGGGTGGTCGGGGTGATGGCCGACAAGGACGTCGCCGGCCTGCTCGAGGCCTTCGAGCCCGTCATGACGTCCATCATCTGTACGCGCAACTCCACGCCGCGCTCGCTGTCCGCGGAGTCGCTCGCAGCCGTGGCACGCGACATCTTCGGCGACGAACGGGTCGACGCGGTCCCGCGTCTGGACGACGCGCTCGAGCTGGCGATGGCCCGGGCCGACATCGACGCGACCCAGCCGCTGGGCCTGGGCGGGGCCGGAGTCCTCGTGACGGGCTCGGTGGTCACCGCGGGTGAGGCCCGTCTGCTGCTCGGCGGTCGCTGATGCGCTCACCGCGCCGGATGATGTGCGCCGCGGTCCTCGGGTTCGAGTGCGTCGTGCTGGCGCTTGTCACGCCGGTGCTCATCGCCGTGAACGACCTGGCGACACCGCTCGCCCTCGCGATCGGACTGGGGCTCGCGGGCGCCTGCCTGGTGATCGCCGGCCTGCTGCGGTTCGAATGGGCGTACTACGCGGGGTTCGCTCTCCAGGTGGCGGCGCTGGCCGTCGGGCTGCTGGTACCGGCCATGATCGTGCTCGCGGTGGTCTTCGGCGGGCTGTGGACGGCTGCGTACGTGCTCGGCAGGCGGATCGAGGTGCAGCAGGCAGCCTGGCCCGCCGAGCCGTCCGAGCCGGTCGAGCCACCCTCCTGACCTCCCGTCGACCGGCCGCAAATCTCCGGCCGAGTGGGCGCATACGTCGCCTCGAGCGGGCAGGAATGTCGCGTCGAGCGGGCGCATATGTCGCCTCGAGCGGGCGGATGTGTGCCGAGAGCCAAGCAGGCGTGCCCCGGATAGGCTTCCGCCCATGACTCAGCGCACCCTCGTCCTGCTCAAGCCCGATGCCGTACGCCGCGGGCTCGTCGGCAACATCGTCAGCCGCTTCGAGGCAAAGGGCCTGAGGTTCGTGGCGCTCGAGCAGAGAGTCATCACAGCAGCGCAGGCCGACCGCCACTACGCCGAACACGTCGACAAGGACTTCTACCCGCCCTTGCGGGACTTCGTGACAAGCGGGCCGCTCGTCGCGGCCGTTCTCGAGGGCGACGAGGCCGTCGACGTCGTTCGTGCCATCAACGGGGCGACCGACGGACGCAAGGCAGCTCCCGGCTCCATCCGTGGCGACCTCAGTCTGTCGAACCGCGAGAACCTCGTACACGGGTCCGACTCCGTGCAGTCGGCGCAACGCGAGATCACGCTCTGGTTCCCGGACCTGACCGACTGAACTGACGCGTTCGACCGGGCATTTGCGCCCGCTCGGCCGGGCATTTGCGCCCGCTCGGCCGGGCATTTGCGCCCGCTCGACCGGGGATTTGCGCCCGCTCGGCCGGGCATTTGCGCCCGCTCGGCCGGACTTTTGCGCCCGCTCGGCCGGGCATTTGCGCCCGCTCGACCGGACATTTGCGCCCGCTCGGCCGGGCATTTGCGCCCGGTCGTGAGAAGTCGCCGGGTGTCTCGAAGTGTCGGCGCGGTGTACGGAGTCAGCGGACCTACATTGAGGAGGCGGCGGACGGGGCGATCCGGCCCGGGCAGGTCGCTGCTCCCCGGCCTCGGGAGCACCACGTACATCCTGCACGAGAAGGCTGGGTCCCACAGATGGCCAACAGCATCATCGGTCGCGACATGGCGGTCGATCTCGGCACCGCCAACACCTTGGTGTACGTCCGCGGCCGCGGCGTGATGCTGAACGAGCCGTCCGTCGTGGCCATGAACGCCCAGACCCGCGAGATCCTCGCCGTGGGCGCGGAGGCCAAGCGGATGATCGGCCGCACCCCTGACCACATCAGCGCCATCCGGCCTCTCCGCGACGGCGTGATCGCGGACTTCGAGGCGACCGAGCAGATGTTGCGCTTCTTCATCCAGCGCGTACATCGGCGCCGGTACTTCGCCAAGCCCCGCCTGGTCATCTGCGTCCCGTCGGGTATCACCGCCGTCGAGCAGCGGGCCGTGAAGGAGGCCGGGTACCAGGCAGGCGCGCGCCGCGTGTACATCATCGAGGAGCCGAGGGCGGCCGCGATCGGCGCCGGGCTCCCGGTGCACGAGGCGACCGGGAACATGGTCGTCGACATCGGCGGGGGTACCACGGAGGTCGCCGTCATCAGTCTCGGCGGCATCGTGACGAGCCAGTCGATCCGCACCGCCGGCGACGACCTCGACTCGGCGATCATCGCCTGGATGAAGAAGGAGTACTCCCTGATGCTGGGGGAGCGCACCGCCGAGGAGATCAAGCTGGTCCTCGGCTCCGCCTTCCCGTTGCCGGACGAGCCGGAGGCCGAGATCCGAGGCCGCGACATGGTCAGCGGCCTGCCGCGCAACGTCGTCGTGTCCTCCGCCGAGGTACGCCAGGCGCTCGAGGAGCCCCTGCACGCCATCGTCGACTCCGTGCGCGTGACGCTCGACAAGACTCCTCCCGAGCTGGCCGGCGACATCATGGACCGCGGTGTCGTCCTCACCGGTGGTGGTGCCCTGCTCAGAGGGCTCGACGAGCGGGTCCGGCACGAGACCGGAATGCCCGTCCATGTAGCCGACACCCCCCTCGACTCGGTGGCGCTCGGGGCAGGCAAGTGCGTCGAGGAGTTCGAGGCGCTCCAGCAGGTGCTCGTCTCCGAGCCACGCCGATGACCCCGGTCGAGCCGCGGCGCTCCCGGGCCGTCGTCGGGATCCTCGTCCTCGCGTCGCTCACGCTGCTGACCGTCGACGCCAGCTCGTCGTCGAAGAGCTCCCCGGTCGACCCCCTGCGGTCCGCCGTGGCGGCCGTGCTCGGGCCGGTCGAGCGCGGTGCGACCGCCGCGCTCACACCGGTCACCGACATCCCCGGCTACCTCAACGGGGTACAAGCCCTGCGCCGCCGCAACGACGCCCTCGAGGCATCGAACCACACACTCGTACAGCGCCTGCGCGTCGCCCAGGCCGTCCAGCAGCCCCGCGCGGCCGAGATCTGCGGCATGACCCGGTTCGCGGACGCGAGCTCGCTCGAGCTCGTCCCGGCCCAGGTCGTCGCGCTGGGGCCGGCGCAGTCCTTCTCCCGTACGGTGACGATCGACGCCGGGACCAGCTCCGGCGTGGT
>JAWWPH010000323.1:0-6354 GCA_033850875.1 Nocardioidaceae bacterium
GTACTTCGTCGTCGCGCACTTCCACTACGTCGTGTTCGGCACAGTCGTGTTCGCGATGTTCGCCGGCTTCTACTTCTGGTGGCCGAAGATCACGGGCCGGATGCTCGACGAGCGCCTCGGCAAGATCCACTTCTGGCTGCTGTTCATCGGCTTCCACACCACGTTCCTCGTGCAGCACTGGCTCGGTGTCGAGGGCATGCCGCGGCGCTACGCCGACTACCAGCCCAACGACGGGTTCACGACCCTCAACGAGATCTCGAGCATCGGGGCCTTCATCCTGGGCGCCTCGACGCTGCCCTTCCTGTACAACGTCTGGAAGTCGCGCAACGGACCGAAGGTGATGGTCGACGACCCCTGGGGCTGGGGCCGCTCGCTCGAGTGGGCGACGTCGTGCCCGCCGCCCCGGCACAACTTCAACGAGCTCCCGCGGATCCGTTCCGAGAGCCCGGCATTCGACCTGCACCACCCCGAGGTCGCAATGACCGAGCTGGAGGAGCACGACCGGTTCAACACCGACAGCGACGTCGCGGACATGCCGTCGCAGGACGGCCGGTACGGGCACCTCCAGGAGATGGCCGACGGACACGACGCTCAGGGCGACACCGACGACGACGGGAGACCTCGGCGATGAAGGTCGAGGCCTGGGTGTTCGGGTTCAACGCCGCTTTCTTCGTGATCGTCGCGCCCACGTACTGGTACGTGAGCAACGACCCCACCGGTACCGCAGCGCTGATCATGACCGCCGGGCTGGCGCTGCTGGTGACCTTCTACCTCGGGTTCCATGCGAAGAAGATGGACGCTCGCCCCGAGGACCGCAAAGAGGCTGAAGTGGTCGATGGGGCCGGTGAGCTCGGGTTCTTCCCGCCCTACTCGTGGTGGCCGCTGTGGTGCGCGTCGAGCCTGGCGGTGTGCGTCATCGGCACCGTCTTCGGATGGTGGTTGTTCCTCATCGGTGCCGGGTTCGGGTCGATGGCCCTGATCGGATGGGTCTTCGAGTTCTACCGGGGGGAGCACGCCCACTGAGGCGCGATCGCCGCCGAAGCCGTGACCAAGCCGTGACTGGCCTCACCCCTCGCAATGTTCATGCTGATCGCCTGACCTTGTTACGCTTAGGGCACACCATTGCGAGTTCGAGGAGTTCAGTATGTCTGCCTGGGGGATCCGCTCGAGACTGACCGCGTCGGCTGTGGCCACGCTGGCGGTCAGCCTTGCCCTCACGGGATGTCAGCAGAACGGCACGAATGCCGGCGCGAATTCGCCGGCAGGCGACCACGTGGCCGCCAACAACGGTGCCGCGGACTCGCCAGACAGCTCGGCTGCGCCGGCAGCCTCGATCGTCGCCAACGTCCACTCCGCGGCCAAGAACGTCCCTGTCGACACGCCGGTCAAGCTCAGCGTCAAGCACGGGAAGCTCACCGACGTCACGTTCACCGCACACGGCTCGAAGAAGCCGATCCGGGGCTCGTTCAACAGCGACAAAACCGCGTGGACGGCCGGCAGCCTGCTCGAGCCCGCGACCACGTACGTCGTGAAGAGCTCGGCCACGAACACCGACGGCAAGGTCTCCACGACCCGTACCCGCTTCACCACGCAGGACCTGAGCCTCGACCAGCAGACGTACCCGACCCTTACGCCTCTGTCCAAGGAGGTCGTCGGCGTCGGCATGCCGGTCATCGTCAAGTTCGACATCCCCGTCAAGCACCGCGCGGCCTTCGAGCGGCACATGACGGTGACCTCCAAGCCGGCCACGCAGGGCTCCTGGCACTGGATCAGTGACCAGGAGGTCCACTGGCGCCCGAAGTCGTTCTGGAAGTCCGGCACCAAGGTGCACGTCGACGTCAACGTGAACGGCGTGAGCGCGGGCAACGGGGTCTACGGGCAGACGAGCCGGACGCTCAACTTCACGGTCGGGCGCTCGGTCATCATGAAGATCAACCTGAAGACCGACCAGATGAGGGTGCTGCTCAACCACCACCTGGCCCGCACGATTCCGGTCACCGGCGGGCAGCCCGGACTGGAGACGCGCAGCGGTATCAAGCTGATCGTCGAGAAGTTCACCAGCATCCGGATGGACGGCGCCACCGTCGGCTTCGCCCCCGGAAGCGCGAACTACTACGACATCCCCGACGTGCAGTACGCCCAGCGGGTGACCTTCTCCGGTGAGTTCCTGCACGCGGCTCCATGGTCCACGTACGCCCAGGGCTCGTACAACGTGTCCCACGGCTGCGTCGGCATGAGCACCGAGAACGCCGCCTGGCTCTTCGGCATCACGCACCGCGGAGACCCCGTCGAGGTGACCGGGTCGAACCGCGGCATCGAGCCCAACAACGGCTGGACCGACTGGGACCAGTCCTTCAAGCAGTACAAGCAGGCGTCCGCCCTCAACTGACACCCACCCGTCGACCGGGCGGGAATGTCCGGTCGACTGGGCGCGAATGTCCAGTCGAGTGGGCGGGAATGTCCGGCCGAGCGGGCGGGAATGTCCGGCCGAGGGGGAGCAAATGTTTGGCTAAGTGCCACGCCTGCGGTCGGGGGAGGATGTGAAGGGCATCAGCGGCACATCGACGCCCGCCAGTCAGTGCATTCGTGCCCACTGGACACGACATTCCTGCCCTCTCGACACGACATTCCCGCCCACTCGGCACGACATTCCCGCCCACTCGGCACGACATTCCTGCCCTCTCGGCACGACATTCCCGCCCACTCGGCACGACATTCCTGCCCACTCGGCGATACATTTGCGGCCACTGGGCGAGATGGAGGGGCACCACGGCCGGCCGTCAGGGGCGTACTGCGGATGCGACGCAGGAACCGACGGCACGACGACGTCAGGTCGCCCGGGCGGGCTCCGCTCGTGGCGAGCTCGTCTTGTCACGCGATCCCGACGGCGGGCTCGAGCTGCGCGTCAACGGCGTCCTGGTGATGAGCAGCACGGAGACGTCGTCGGAGGACCTTCTGGCCAGCCGTGTACTGGAAGCGCTGACGGCCATGCCCACGTCCGTCCCGGGGTCGCCGCGGCGGCTGCGCGTCGTCGTGGGCGGGCTCGGACTCGGCGTCACGCTCGCCCGGCTGCTGACCTCGGCCGAAGTCGAGGACGTGCTCGTGGCCGAGATCGAGCCGGACCTGGTGGCGTGGCACCTCGACGGGACCGTACCTCCGCCGGACGCAGCCGCCGAGGCGAGCGTCCTCGCCGACCCGCGCGTCCGCGTCCAGGTCGGCGACGTCCGCGACGTCGTCTCGCGCCTTCCGGCGCACTCGGTCGACGCGATCGTCCTCGACGTCGACAACGGTCCCGGCCTGCTCGTCTACGACGCGAACTCCGCGGTGTACGAGGAGCCCTTCCTCGAGCGGTGTGCACAGGCGCTGCGACCGGCCGGCGTGCTTGCCGTCTGGTCAGCCGACGAAGCGCCCGAGCTCGCACGCGCCATGCGGCGCTGCTTCGGCCGTGTCGACCACCTGGCGGTCCCGGTCACGCTGGGCCGACGGCAGACCGACTATCACCTCATGCTGGGCCACCGCCTCCCGTAGGCTCAGACGATGCCTGGTCCGCTGACCGTCACAGCGGCCATCGTCGTTCCCGAAGCCGAGCTGCAGTGGCGCTTCTCCCGGTCGAGCGGCCCCGGCGGGCAGTCGGTGAACACGACCGACTCCCGGGTCGAGCTGAGCTTCGACCTCGGCGCGACGCAGGCTCTGGACGAGACGCTGAAGCTCCGCGCGACCGCACGTCTCGCCGGGCGCCTTGTCGACGGTGTGATCACCGTCGCCGCCTCCGAGCACCGCTCCCAACTGCGCAACCGTGAAGCCGCCGAGTCGAGGCTCGCGGGACTGCTCCGCGACGCCATCGCGCCCCCGGCAAGGCCGCGGCGAGCGACCCGTCCGACCCGCGGCTCGGTCCGGCGACGACTCGACTCCAAGCGCCGGCGAAGCGATCTGAAACGGCAGCGGCAGGCACCCCGGGACTGATCGGCAGCGGGCCATACAGTGGGGCCATGGGCGGCGATGAGGACGAGTACCGGGTCGAGCACGACACGATGGGGGAGGTGAAGGTACCCAGGGACGCCCTGTGGCGGGCGCAGACCCAGCGCGCCGTGGAGAACTTCCCGATCTCCGGCCGCCCCCTCGAGTCGCAGCACATTCGCGCCCTCGCCCTGATCAAGGCGGCGGCCGCCCGGACCAACAAGGAGCTGGGCGTCCTGGACGCCGACGTCGCCGACGCGATCCACGACGCCGCCCGCGAGGTCGCCGATGGTCGCCACGACGGCGAGTTCCCGATCGACGTCTTCCAGACCGGTTCGGGCACGTCGAGCAACATGAACGCCAACGAGGTCATCGCCTCGCTGGCCGGCAGCGCTCTCGGCCGCCCGGTCCATCCGAACGACCAGGTCAACGCGAGCCAGTCCAGCAACGACACCTTCCCCACGTCCATTCATGTCGCTGCGACGGCAGCGGTCACGCGCGACCTGCTACCGGCGCTCGATCATCTCGCTGCGGCGTTCGAGGCGAAGGCCACCGAGTTCGAGTCCGTGGTGAAGGCGGGGCGTACCCACCTGATGGACGCCACGCCCGTGACGCTCGGTCAGGAGTTCGGCGGGTACGCGGCGCAGATCAGGATCGGCATCGAACGGCTCGAGACCTCGCTCCCCCGCCTGGCCGAGCTGCCGCTCGGCGGAACCGCGGTCGGTACGGGCATCAACACGCCGCCCGGCTTCGCGGCGCGGGTGATCGAGATCCTCGCCGAGCTCACCGAGCTGCCCCTCACCGAGGCACGCAACCACTTCGAGGCACAGGGCAGCCGCGACAGCCTCGTCGAGGCCAGCGGGCAGCTGCGGACCGTCGCTGTGAGCCTGTACAAGATCTGCACCGACCTGCGCTGGATGGGGTCCGGGCCTCGGGCGGGGCTCGGAGAGATCCGGCTTCCCGACCTGCAGCCGGGGTCGAGCATCATGCCGGGCAAGGTCAACCCGGTCCTGCCCGAGGCGATGTCGATGGTCTGTGCGCAAGTCGTCGGGAACGACGCGACGATCGCGTTCGCCGGCGCCTCCGGCAACTTCGAGCTCAACGTGATGCTCCCCGTCATGGCCGCCGCCCTGCTGGAGTCGATCCGGTTGCTCTCCAACACCGCCCGGCTGCTCGCCGACCGGACCGTGGCCGGCATCGAGGCCGACGCCGACCACTGCCGTGAGCTGGCCGAGTCCTCTCCGTCGATCGTGACTCCGCTCAACCGCGTGATCGGCTACGAGAACGCCGCAGCGGTCGCGAAGCGCGCCGTCAAGGAGCGTCGCACGATCCGGGAGATCGTGCTCGAGGAGGGGTATGTCGAGCGCGGCGTGCTCAGCGAGCAGCAGCTCGACGACGCGCTCGACGTGCTGTCGATGACCCACCCCTGAGGCTGCGGCCCGCCGCAGTCAGGGGCGTCTGTAGCAGCGGGCGTCTCAGTACCAGTTGTGCGACTGCCAGAAGCCCCACGCGCCGCACGGAGACCCGTAGCGGCCCCGGATGTACGACAGCCCCCACGCGAGCTGCGTGGCGGGGTTGGTCTGCCAGTCGGCGCCGAACGCCGCCATCTTGTCGCCCGGGAGTGCCTGCGGTATTCCGTACGCACCGGAGTAGGGGTTGTCGGCCGACGGGTTCCAGCCGCTCTCGCGGATGTAGACCTGGTCCAGGCAGTAGAACTGGTCGGAGCTCCAGCCGTACTGGGGGAGCATGCTCCGCGCGATGTCGCGAGGGTTCGTCGGCACCACGGTCTTCGTCACCGCACCGGAGACGTCTTGCTGACCTACCGCGAGCGCCTTGGTCTTCGTCGCGCGCTGTTCGGAAACCAGGGGCGGCCGGCTTCCGCCACGGCTGGCCCGCTCGCTGACACCGCGGCCACGCTCGATGGACCGCACGGTGGCCGGGTCGGGTCGGGGCGTCGCCGAGGTGGTCGCTCGAGCTTGCTTCGCGGCCGCCAGCTGAGGCTCGGCCGGCGAGGCCGCGTCACCGCGGGAGGCGACGACACCGGCGCCGGCGGTAGCCCCGAGCACGGCAACGGTGGCCGCCACGACCTTAAGTCCGGTGGCCGACGGCGAGCTCGCCCCGCTGCGCCGCCGAAGCGATCGGCGGGAGGGGGCTCGATGACGCGGGGGGGTGCTGTGGGCAGGCAGAAGGACCACTCCTGGGGGATGGGCAACCGATCCAGCCTGAGGGAAACCCGTAAACAACGCAAATTCATGCGATTTAGGTGACTTAGTGAGCACCCTGGGTGAGGTTCACGCCGGTCATGGGGTCGAACAGGTGCAGAGTCCGGGCATCGAGGAAGAAGCCGTCGCCCTCACGCTCACGGAACCTGCCCGGGTACGCCCGACGCAGCTCGTG